>JAGVUW010000389.1 GCA_019136035.1 Verrucomicrobiota bacterium
AGCCGCCGTCGAAGGGCTTCGTGGTGTCGAAGAGGTGGAAGATGCCGTAGGCGTAGGACGGCGCCGCGATGAAGCGGCCCTGCACGGCCATGGCGCAGAAGTTGCCGCCGCCGACATCCTTGACGGCCCCGAGGTCGGTCATGAGGTCCTGGCGCGGGTCGAAGCACACGAAGTGCATCGGGTGCGCCGAGGAGGCGTAGAGCTGGCCATCCGGTCCGGCGATCATCGAGGTGATCTGAGCGCCGCCGGAGGTGTACTTCAGCGCCACGCGGCGCGGCTCGGCAGTGCCGGGTGTGGTGATCTCCACGGTGCCGGTCTCGAGGCTGACCTTCCAGGTGCGGCCGTCGCCCCAGTCGCCGATGCGGCCGCCGTAGCCGATCTGGCCGCCGGGGAGCTTCGGGCCGGCCGCGGCACGCTCGATCGGCTCGGCCTTGCCCTCGAAGAGCCGGTACCACTGCGCGCCGGCTACGCCGTAGGCCTTGCCATCCGTGCCGGTGTAGACCGTCGCCGAGCCCACCGTGCGCTGCGCATCGGCCAGGAGCTGGCGCACCTCGCCGCTGGCCAGGTGGCAGGCCGGCAGGCTCATGCGCGCCGTGCCGATACCGCCGTAGAACCAGCCGGCGCTGTCGTAGGCCAGGGTATTGAAGTAGTGCTCGGCGGGGGCGACCTGGCCGTGGTCCTGGAAGGTCTTCTTCTCCGGATCGAACGACACCAGGCGGCAATCCGGGTGTGTCCCGATGTAGAGCCGTCCATCCGGGCCGTCGATGATCGACTGCCCCACCATGTGCTGCGACGCCGCGTGCGACTTGCCGCTGAAGGTGAACGCCGCCGTCGCCGGATCGAACTCCATCAGGTGGCCGCCCTCACCGGTGTAGAACCGGCCGTTGCGGCTGAGCAGCGAGGCGAAGGCCCCCGCAAAGGGCACCCCCTGCGGATAGGCCACCTGCGTCGTCTCGCCCCGATCGACATCGACCACCAGCAGGTAGCCGCGTGGACTCAGGTCCAGCGGCACGATCACCAGCAGGCAGCGCCCGTCGGCCGTCTTCACCGCCGCCGCGCCGCGCACCTCGCCAACCGGCGCACCGATGCCGTGGGAACGGAACTCGACCTGGCTCATCGCCGCCACCCCCGTTAGCAGACCGGCACATGCCACATGACGAAATCGCATCGTTCGCACGCCTCCATCGTTGCCCGAGACTATAGCGCCTCGCCGCCCGAGCGCCGCGCCTGAGGACACGCGCCGCTACGAGCCCGGCCCCCGGTGCACGGGGGCGCCGGTGACTTGACGCCGCGGCGCCGCGGCGCTATGCGTTGCCCGGCGACAGCGGGGTGCGGTGCGCGCGGCGCTATGGCGTGGGTCTGTGGAGGGCGGCATGTCGGCGATCGGCGGCTACGAGATCGAGAGGCCTATCGGGCAGGGGGGCATGGGTACGGTGTACCTGGCTCGCGGCGCCGATGGCGTGGCCGTGGCGGTGAAGGTCCTGCATCCGCAGTTCGGCGGCATTGACGCGTACGTCCAGCGCTTCCAGCGGGAGGCCGAGCTGGCCGAGCGCCTGGCCCATCCGAACGGTGTCCGGGTCCTGACGCACGGGCAGGAGGACGGGCTTCACTATCTCGTGATGGAGTTCGTCGAGGGCCAGACCCTCCTGGAGATGCTGTGCGTTCCGCGGCAGGACTCGCCGCCTGATGCGCCGCCCTCGGCGCCGCCGCAGGCCGACGATGCGACCGCGCCGATCCCGGTCAGCCCGCGCCGGCGCGACAGCGCCGGGAAGGGCCTCCCGCCCGAACGCGTCATGCCCTGGCTCCGGCAGATTGCCCACGTGCTGCAGGCCGCGGCCGATATCGGCCTGGTCCACCGCGACCTGAAGCCGGGCAACATCATCATCGACACGGACGACCAGGCGCGGGTGCTCGACTTCGGCCTGGCCAAGGACACCGCGGCGCTGTCCAAAGCCCTGTCGATCACCGGCCAGAGCCTGGGCACACCGCCGTACATGAGCCCGGAGCAGTTCGAGGGCGCGCGCGACGTCGACAGCCGCAGCGACCTCTACAGCCTGGGCGCGACCGCCTATCACCTCCTGACCGGCCGGGCGCCCTTCGCGGGCCCGACGCAGGCGGCCTACATGCGCCAACACCTCGACGAGATCCCGCCGGCCGCCTGCGCGGTGAACCCGGCGGTGCCGCGCCACCTCTCGAGGGTCATCGACCGCCTCCTGGCCAAGGATCCGGCAGACCGCCACCAGACTCCGGCGGAGCTCATCGAGGACCTCGACCGCATCGAGCGCGGCCGGGCTCCGCTGAGGCGCTACCGCCCGAGGCGTCCGCGCCGGAACGGCCTGCGCCATACCCTCGTGGGCGCGGCCGCGGTGGTGGCTCTGGTCCTGGCAGTGGTCAACGCCTGGCGCTGGCAGCGCGCCGCCAGCGCCGAGGCGGCGCGCCGGCCGCGGGTGGTGATGGGCCCGGCCCGACACACCGGCGTGCCCGGTCCGCCGACGGCGCCCGTTGTCGCGCCGCCGAGCGT
>JAGVUW010000226.1 GCA_019136035.1 Verrucomicrobiota bacterium
TGAGGTCGCGGCCGAGTTCGCGGCCTGCCGACAGCGCGTCGACGAGGTGACCCGACACCTCTACCTCGAGCTGTACCAGACGCCCCACCGCCACCCCGTGCACGGGTCGTTCGCGCTGACGCTGCCCTGGGCGGCCCTGGTCGCTGAGCTGACCCAGCGTTGCGAAGCGCTGTCGAAGGAGGCCGACGCGGGTCGTTTCGGCGAGGGCCTGGCGGCATTGCGGCGGCGCCTGCCGCCGGTACTCGAGGCCGATCGCACGGTGGCGGTGCCGCCTAACCTCGCCCTGCGCCGGCCGGCTGCCGCCTCGTCGGTGTACGACCCGCGCTTCGCGCCCGGGAAGGCCGTCGACGGCGAGGCCATTGTCGTCTACACGTCCTCGGAGAATGCCTGGGCCTCGAAGGAGGGTCAGGCGGGGCCGTCGTGGTGGCAGGTCGACCTCGGCGAGCCCCAGGCGGTGCGCGAGGTCCGGGTGTGGTACCGCAGCCTGGCCGGCGTCTACGGCTTCGTGCCGAAGGCCGCGACGATCCAGCTCTCCGACGACGGCAAGGCCTGGCGCACCGTCCTCGCGAACAGCACGGCAGTGCCCCGCGAGGGCGCTGTCTACGAGCGCACGCCGAGCCGCTACGACCTCCAGAGCCAGGGGCGCTTCGTGCGGCTGCTCTTCGAGCAGGGCACCCAGCGCCCCGGGAGCACGGTCGTCGAAATCACCGAGGTCGAGGTCTACTGAGGCAGCCTGCCTTGCCTCGACTTGACCTCGACCGCGGCGGCGCCGCCTGACGCCGCGGCGTTGTATGGCGCGGCGCTGGCGTCGCGGTCCTCCCGCCACTCACGCCGACGGCAGCGGCGGGTTCGGCAGGGTCACCCGGAAGAGCGTTCCCTGGCCGGGCGTGCTCTCCACCGTGATCGCGCCGCCATGCAGCTCGACGATCCAGGCGACGATGGCCAGGCCGAGGCCGGTGCCGACACTGCGGCTCTCCTCGACCTGGTAGAACGGCTCGAAGATCCTGTCGAGGTCCGTGGCGGCGATGCCGATGCCTTGGTCGCGCACCTCGAGCACGGCCGTGTCGCCCTGGCGCCGCAGGCTGATCGTGACCGTCCCGGCCTTCCCCGAGTAGCGTACGGCGTTGTCGACGAGGTTATGGCAGAGGCGTCGCATGAGGCCCTCGCTGCCGGTCAGGACAATGTCCGGCTGGATGTCGCAGTCGACCCTGGCGGCGCTGCCGGCGTTGGCGGCCTGGGCCTGGCGGGCGACCTGCTCGACGAGTTCGGAGGCGAGCACCGGTGCCATGAGTCGGCGCTGTTCGGCGGTGCCGGGCCGGGCGAGCAGGAGGAGGTCCTTGAGCAGGCGCGACAGCGTCGTGATCTGCTCGAGGCACTCGGTGAGGACGGCCTGGTACTCGGCGGTGGTGCGTTCACGGCCGAGGCAGACCTCGATGGAGCCACGCAGGGCGGTCAGGGGCGTGTTCAGCTCGTGGGCGGCGTCGGCGCTGAAGCGCTGGATGCGTTCGAAGGACGCCTGCAGGCTGTCGAAGGTCCGGTTGAGCGCCTCGATCAGCCGCGCTACCTCGTCCTGCGAGTGCGCTGTCGCGATGCGGGCGCTGAGGTCGCCCTGGCGGAGGCGCTGCACGGCCTCGTCGATGGCGTCGAGTGAGGTGAGGACCTTCCGACTCATGAGGTGGCCGAGGGGCAGGGCCACGAGCACAGCCAGGCCGAGGGCGATACCCATGCCCTCGAGGATCTTCTCGACCAGCTCGTATTCGCTGCGGTCGCTGATGAAGACGATGGCATCCTCGCCGGGGCAGCGGAACATGACATGCCATTCGCTGAGGGCGTCTTCGAGGTCGTGGCCCTCGGACTCCACCTTCACGATGAACGGCCTGTGGCGCTCCCTGGCCAGGAAGGCCCGCTCCCGCGGCAGGCTGAAGCCCGGTGTCTCGTAGAGGACCTCGTAGCTGAGCGAGACGATGGCATAGCCGATGCGGCGGTGGCGGGTGGCGAAGGCCAGGTGGCCGTCGATCGACGCGATGGCGGCCGGGCTGACCGGGCCGCCCGGCGGCGTGCCGTGCGCCGCCAGTTCCGCCATGATGCCCTCGGAGAGGGTCTCCATGCGGTCGTCGGCGTCGCGCAGGATGCGGTGGATGGCATAGAAGTTGAAGGCGATCAGGACGACGAGCATCAGGGCGAAGAACCCCGCCGCGATCCAGGCCGTGAGCTTGAGCTGGAAGACCCGCATCTACTCCTCCCGCAGGACGTAGCCCACGCCCCGCACCGTGTGGATCAGCTTCGGCGAGAAGGCGTCGTCGAGCTTGGCGCGGAGGTTGCGTATGTGGACATCGACCAGGTTGGTGTTGCTGTCGAAGTTCATGTCCCAGACGTGCTCGATGATGGCGGTGCGGGTGCAGACGCGGCCGCGGTTGCGCATGAGGAACTCGAGGAGGGCGTACTCGCGCTGGGTCAGCTCGACGGGCTTGCCGGCGCGCTGGACGCGGTGGCTGACCGGGTCCATGGCGAGATCGGCGAGGCGCAGGTCGGCGGCGGCCTGGCCGTCACGGCGGCGCAGGAGAGCCCGCAGGCGCGCCAGGAGTTCCGCGAAGGCGAAGGGCTTGACCAGGTAGTCGTCGGCACCGGCGTCCAGGCCGCGCACCTTGTCTTCGACACGGTCCTTGACGGTCAGCATCAGGATCGGCGTGCTGACGCGCCGCTGGCGCAGCGCGGCGGCGACGTCGAAGCCGTTCATGCCGGGCAGCATGACGTCGAGGATGATGGCGTCATAGTCGCCGACCTGGG
Source organism: Verrucomicrobiota bacterium (assembly GCA_019136035.1). Taxonomy (GTDB): domain Bacteria; phylum Verrucomicrobiota; class Lentisphaeria; order Oligosphaerales; family JAFGRS01; genus JAGVUW01. The sequence continues at coordinate 2,788 of JAGVUW010000226.1, forward strand.
CCATGCTGAGGCCCTCCGTGCCTGTGGTGGCGCTGTCGACGGCATAGAGCTCCTCGCGGAGGCCCTTGACGATGAAACGGGCCACCTCGGGTCGATCCTCAACTACCAGAATCCGCATACCTGCCGCCCTGCTTTCTCGCGATAGATACGGCCGCCATCGGACACCACAATCTAGCCTGCGCGCCGCCAGGCGCCCCCTGCCACCGGCGCCCGGCAAGCAGGCCCGCGGCGCCGTCCGTGGAACTCCCCGGGCGCCCTCCGGAGGTGGCCTGCGCATCCCTGCGCATGTCCCGGCGCCCCGGCGCCGTCCGTAGACCTCCCCGGGCGCCCTCCGGAGGTGGCATGCGCATCCCTGCGCATGTCCCGGCGCCCCGGCGCCGTCCGTAGACCTCCCCGGGCGCCCTCCGGAGGTGGCCTGCGCATCCCTGCGCATGTCCCGGCGCCCCGGCGCCGTCCGTGGAAGGTCGGACCATCGCTCGCCGCGTGTGTTGGCGCGAGTGTCCACAGACGCGAAGGCGTCCACGAGCCGCGCCGGCGTCGACAAGCACCACCCCGCCATGGCTCATACGAGCCGCCGCGCCGGCGTCTCGTTCAGGGCCTGGCGCTGGCCGCGCTCAGGCCGGCGGCCGATGCGTGGACCTCCCCGTCGCCGGCACCGGCACGCGGGTTGTAGTGCCAGACGTAGTCCTCGAAGGTCGGCCACGACCCGGGCTCCAGGCCACGGTCGTACATCTCTTTGAGGGCTTTCGGATTGGACCAGCCGTCGAGTTCCATGCGGAACACCGCCGAGATCAGCCCGGAGCGCTCCTTGCCGCGGGCGCAGTGCACGAGGATCGGGTGGTTCTGCGGATCGGCGACGATGGCCAGGATCTCGGCCACGGTGTCGTCGATGGCCTCCGGGGCGCTCTTCAAGGGCAGGCGCACGAAGCGCACTCCGTGCCGTCGGCACCAGGCCGCCTCGACCTGGGCCTCCTCGTCCATCTTCGAGCGCAGCGTCACTACCGTCTTCACGCCCATCAGACCCAGCACCGGCAGGCCGACGCCGCGCGGCTGGCCGCTGCGGTAGAAGACACCCGGGCGCAGCACCCGCAGATTCGGCAGGTAGCGCTCGTAGAGGACGACCCCACCCAGCGTACTCACGGCCAGCACGACCAGCATAGCCACGCCGAAGCGCCGCCACGGGCGCCGGGCAGGCGGTGAGACAGGGAGCGGCGGACGGTCATGGGTTGGGTCCATCAGAGGCCTCCTGGGTGGTTCCACTGGCGGTCTGGGTAGCTTGGTCAGCTTGGTCAGCTTGGGCCTGCGGGGTCCCGCGGGCTGCGGGTACGCCGAGCACCCAGGTCGGGCCGTCGTCGAGCACCCGAAGCCGTTCCCGGAGCTCCGCAGGGAGACGTTCCACGTAGCGCCTTCGAAACAGAAACAGGCAAGGCTCCGCGAGTGCCAGGCCCCGGCTGACACTCTCGGCGGGTGACTCATCCGGGTGCGTCAGGAGGCGCTCGCCGGCCTGGACGTAGGCGGAGTAGGGGGTTCGGCGGACGAAGACCCATGGGCCGGTGATGCCGTGTTCTTCGGTCAGAGCGTTGGCGCGCTTCAGGACGCCGGCCAGCGACTTGCCGTGCTTCTCCAGCGCGATCGGCACCGCCAGCGCCCCCACGAGGGCGTAGAGAGCCACGGCCGCCGCGGCAATGGCGAAGGGCCTCCCGGAGGGGGCCCCGTCGCGGTAGACGCGGACCGCCAGCCAGGCGCAGAAGAGCGGCACCAGTGGCAGCATGTAGGTCAGCAGGAGCTGTCGGGCCAGGCACCAGAAGGCCACGTTGGCCGCGAAGCCCAGCAGAAGGAACCTGCTGACGCGGTCTGCTGAGGCGGGGAGCCGGGCATCATGGCGACGGCGCCACTGCTGCCACAGCAGCCTGCCGGCCCAGAGGCTCCAGGGCAGGGTCGCCAGGACGATCATGACGACGGCACTGCCGCGCGGATAGGTATGCCCCTCGCCGTAGCGGTCGCCGTAGTCGTGCGTCAGAAACCGCAGCAGGTTCTCGTTGACGAAGAAGTACTTCAGGAACCCCGGATTGCGCTGTTCGCAGAGCCAGAACCAGGGCACGGTCAACGCGAGGAAGAGGAGGCCCCCGCGGAACCAGGCATGGTCACGGAGGTCGGGCCAGGCGCGGTGCCAGGCGGTCCAGATCAGGGTCGGCAGGCCGAACAGGGCCACGGCCACAGGGCCCTTGGTCAGGAAACCGCCCGCGAGGAGGGCAAAGATCAGGAGACTCCAGCGCGTGCGACGGCCAGGGCTGGTCTCGCAGGAGAAGGCCACATAGGCCAGCACGGCACCAGATACGAAGAAAGTCAGGACCATATCGACGACGGCGGCCCCGGCCAGCGCGAAGAAGAGGCCGGCGGAGGCGGTCAGGACTGCCGCCAGCTCCGCGCTGCCACGGCTGACGCAACGGCCCAGGACGGCCAGCAGCAGGACTACGGTGGCGACGGCCGCGAGGAGGCCCGGAATCCGCGCCGCGAAGATGGTCGGGCCGAGGGCTTTCATGCATCCCGCCGCCATCCAGAAGTAGAGGGGAGGCTTGCCCAGGAAGGACTTATGCTGGCCATCGTCCCAGAACCTGGGCGTGACCCAGTCGCCGGACTGTACCATCCCTTGCGCGATCTGCGCGTAGCGGCCCTCATCAGGGTCCTGTACCGGCAGGATCGCGACCAGTGCCGCGCGGGCGACAAGTGCAAGAACGAGGATCGCGATGGCTTCCTTACGCATGGCGCGGGGTCTCCTCGGGCCGCGCCTCGCGCCGTGAGCGATGGCTGGTACTCCTCAGGTCGGTCTCGCAGCGTCTGGTGGTGTCGCCACTCTGCCTATCGGCCCTCCCGCGGAGGCTCCAGGCGGTTCGCAGCATCCGCCACCCATCCGCGATGGGGCTGACCTTGGAGCCGGGGATATCGCGCCATGACACCCCCATCTCCAGGACGCGCAGGCCGCGCCTACGGGCCGCCAGCAGGATCTCCATGTCGAAGCCGAAGCCAGGGCAGTCGGTCGTTCGGAACAGCTCGTGGGCGAGGTCGCCGCGGAAGAGCTTGAAGCCGCACTGCGTGTCGAGATAGGGCAGTCCGAGGAGTCGCCGGGTGACGGCCGCGAAGGCCAGGCCGAGGAAGCGCCGATACCAGGGCTGGGCCGTGACGACGTGCGCTCCCGCGGCTCGCCGGGAGCCGATGACCACGTCCGCATGGCCGGCTGCGATGGGCGCGGCCAGGCGCTCCACTTCCACGGCTGGCGTGGATCCGTCGGCGTCCATGAAGGCCACGACCGCACCACGGCTGTGGCTCACGCCGGTGCGCACGGCATGGCCCTTTCCACGGTTCGGCGAGTAGGCCACGACGCGGAGGTTGGGCAAATCAGCGGAGGTGCGTGCGATCGTCTCGGTCCGGTCGGAGCAGCCGTCGCAGACCACGATGACCTCGACGGCTCCCCCGGCCGCCGCGCTCTGCGCCACAGGCTGCAGCGCCTGGAGCAGTGCGCCGATGCGGTGTTCCTCATTAAAGGCGGGGATGACGATCGATAGGGCTGTCCCTGTCACGGAAACGGCACTCCACGGTGGTGGCCGCGTGGCCAGGCGTCACGCTGTGCTGACCGACGCATCCAGAGGCGATCCTGTTAGGCACGTACAAGACCATCTGCCCATTAAGGGCTTGCGCAGTGGAGATGAAGAAGCCTTAATGGATGCAGGGGCGGGCGCGGCGGCGGTCTGCCCCCGGCCTCGGAGTCAGGCCCCGGGCCTCGGGCGTCGGCGCCCGGCCGGGCTCGGGCGCGGGGGTCAGGGGGCCTCGGGGACGAGGTCGGCCAGGTCGGGGGGGAGGGGCGACTCGAGGGCGATCAGCGCGTCGCTGACCGGGTGCGGGAAGGCCAGACGCCAGGCGTGGAGGGCCTGGCGCTCGAGGCGGAGGAGCTGGCGGTCTGCGTCGGTGAGGGTCTTGCCGATGAAGCGCAGGTAGCAGGTCTCATCGCGGCCGTAGACCTTATCGCCGACGACGGGGAAGCCGAGGCCGAGGAGGGTGGCCCGGATCTGGTGCATACGGCCGGTGCCGAGGCGGGCCTGGACGAGGGTCATGCCGGCGTGGTGTCGCAGGGGGGTGAAGGCGGTGTCGCAGGGCTCAGCGCCATCAGGGGCGGACGCGGCCTCCGGGTCGCCGGGGACGAAACGACGTTTGGTGCGCAGGGCACTGCCGGCGTCGTCGGTGAGCCAGCCGCGGGCGTGGACGGCCTCACGGAGGTCGCCCTCGACGACGACGAGGTAGTCCTTGACCATCTGCTGTCGCCGTGAGGGCTGCCCGAGCCGCCGCGCCGCGGCCGGATCGCGCGCCAGGAGGACGATCCCGGAGGTCTCGCGGTCGAGGCGGTTGACGAAGTGGACCTCCGCCAGGCCGAGGTCGCGCCGCAGCAGGGCCCAGAGGGTATTCTGGAAGAAGCGCCCGGCCGGGTGGCAGGGCAGGTCGCCCGGCTTGTCGATCGCCAGGACCACCCCGTCGTCAAAGAGTACGCGGTAGTCGGTCCGCACCGGCGGCTCCTCGAGGCGCTCAAGGACGTACTCGACGCGGTCGCCGCTGGCCACGACCTGCGTCGGCTGGCTCGGACGGCCGTTGACCAGGATGGCGCCCTGGCGGATGAGCCGGAACCACTTCTCGCGGCTCTGGTAGGCGAAACGCTCGGCGAGGACATCCAGCAGGGCACGGCCGCTCCATGGCGGCTGAATCAGCGTGCGGGCGAAACGTTGCTCGGACACGAAAACTCTCCCGGGAGGCGTTGCGGCTGGCGCCACCTCGCCGCACTGTAGGCATGGCGCCGGCGAAGTCAACGCGCGGGCGGTGGCAGCGCAGGGCTGATCGCAGATCGCGTCAGCGCTCACTTGGCCACCCTCGTATGAAACGTCGCGTCGTTGTCCTGTCGATGCCGCCCGGCTCGTGGACGCATCCGCGTCTGTGGACACTCGCGCTCCACACCGGTGGCAAGCGATGGTTCGCCTTGCCATGGCCGGCGCCCCGGGCGCCGGAGACGACGCTGAAGGGGTGCCAGAACCGGAGTTCCAGACAGCCCTGGTGGCCGCGCGGCCGGACCGGCGCTACGAGGGATGTCTTGGACTGTACAGAGAGCATGAGGTTGCCATGAAGACTCTCGGTCACGCCCTCCGCTTCGGGGTGCTCTGCGGGATGGTCGCCGCGGCCGCGCTCGCTCAGGAGGGCGCAGTCCCGGCCAACCTGGCACCGGATCCGTCGTTTGAGGCCGCCCCGATGGTCTGGCAGTACAGCACCTGGGAGCCCGGCGGCGGCCCGCGCAGCCGCGGCGAGGTGACTGCGGCGGCGTGCCGCAGCGGTCGGCGCGGCCTGCAGGTGCGTGGCGAGCACCCGGAGAACCACGGCTACTGGCATGTCCGTGACCTCCCCGTCACGGCGGGCCGGCGTGCCGTCATGGCGGTCTGGGTGCGACCGCAGTTGCCGCTGGATGGCTCCTACGTCCACATCAGCGTCGGCTTTCGCGATCGCGATGGGACCATCCTGGCCGAGCCCCGCCGGCCGTTCTATCAGGGCTGGGAGTGGCGCGACCTGCGCGGCTGCGACGACTGGGTCCAGGTGGCCTTCGAGACCCGTGTTCCCGACGGTGCGGTGACGGCTGGTTTGGGGCTGAAGCTGGCCGGTCGCGGTGAGGTCTGGTTCGACGACGTCGTTTTCGCCCTGGACGACTCCTGGCCGGTGGCGCCGTTGCCGCCGAGTCTGGCACGTTCGACGCGTCTGGCGGTGCCGGCCAACCCGGCGGGCGAGGTCACGATGACCTTTACGGTCACGAACCCCTTCGCATCGGCGCTGCGCGACCTCCGCCTCGAACTGGTGCGTTCCACGCTGGCCGGCACCACGGCCGACGCCGCTCTGCTGGCGGCCCTGCCGGCGGGGGCGTCGGCGGCAGTGCCGGTGGTGGTGCGCTTCCCTGGCGACCGCGGCGCTCGGGGGGTCCGTCTCGAGTTCCGCGCGGCCGGCGAGGTCGATGGCGCGGCCACCGCGGCGACCCTCCTCTCCCGGCTGGACGTCGGCTCGGCGCTGCTGATCGAGGCGATCCGCGCGCAACGCTGGGGCCTCCTGCCGACGGCCTCGACGCAGCCTGGCGACGCCGCCTGCGAGCTGCTGGGGGTGCTCACCGGGGGCGCGTCGCCGCGCCTGGTGGCGGCCGGCGACGCGGTGGTCTGGTCGGACCAGGAGCCCCCGGATGGGCTGGTCTTCCGCGTCGCCGGTGTCGGCGGCGCCGCGGGGACCTGCACTCTTGCCGCGGAGGTCCTCGACGGCTTCTGGCGGAGCGAGACGCATGAGAGCCGCCTCGACCTCGCGCCCGGGCAGGTGCACCTGGTACGGGTGCCGATCTCGGCGGCGCAGGCCGCCCGCCTGCGCGCCAGCGTCGTCACCGGCGGCGCGGTGGTCTTCCGCGTCAGGCATGAACTGCGCGGCGTGGCGGCGGTGCACAGCACCGGCCAGCGCGACTTGGCCCTGCAGGCGGCGCCGGCGGCCGCGGCAGCGTTGCCGGCCCTTCCCGAGGTCTGGGAGGACGTCCCGCCCTTCGGCCGATTGCGCCTCGTCGACCGCGTGATCTGCGGCGATCCGGCCGACCCGCACCCGTTCCGCGAGGGCGGCAAGGGGCTCCACACCAAGGGCTCCAGCGAGCCTCTGGATTACTACGGTCAGAGCCGCCGCCTGAGCTACGCCTGGCACCACGACTACCGCGACCGCCGCGACGCCTTCAGCCGGATCGAGGAACGCCTCGGCGAGCCCTGCCGCAGCGCCGACGACTGGGGCTGGTTCGCCTATCAGGTCGGCCGCGGGCAGCTCGTGTCCGGACGACACTACGTCCTGGCGGTGCGCTACCCGGAGGACGCCTCGAGGACCTTCCTCGTGTGGAATGGCATCGACTCGCGTGCCTCGTTCGGCTGGCACTGCGGCGAGGCCCTCGGAGACCCGTTCTCCCGCCAGCGCATCATGGCACGCCAGAGTCTGCCGCTCTCCGGGCGCCTCGAGACCTGGACGGCCCTCAGCCGCAGCCAGGTCGCCGGGAGCGCCTGGGTCAGCCTGCATTCCATGGGCCGCCGTGCTGATCCGTTTCAGGAGGGTATCGCGGTCGCCTCGGTGGCGGTCTACGAACTGGGCGAGGCCGCGGCGCTGGAGGCCCTGGCGGTGACGGCCGAGGAGCCGGCCGAGGCGCCGCGCCGCCTGATCGGCTTCATCGAGGAGGACGCCGCCCCGGATGCCGCCGTGGTGCCGTCCCTGAGCTTCCTCGGCCTGAACCTCTACGCCCCGCTGCTCCTGAGCTACGGCGGCGGCACCTACGCCACCAACAGCGGCGTCGTGCGCTGGCCATCCGAGCTGTTCGGGGCGGTCGGTCCGGCCCTGCGCCACCCCGTGGCGCAGTCGCGTTCGCGCTACTTCAATCTCGAGTCCGACGCCGCCTTCCGCGGCGTCCTGGAGCGCGCCCGCGAGGGCCGCTCGGCGGTGGTGCCGGTCCTGGAGTACACGGGCACGGGGGCCTTGCCGGAGGAGGCCTTCGCGCTGTGGCTGGACCAGACGCCGCATCACTTCCACTGGGGCACCGAGGTCGGCCCGGACGGCCTGTCGCGGCCGCGGTATGTCAAGGATGGCTGGTGCGTGGACATGAGCCACCCGGCCACGGCGCTGGACTGCGCGGCGCTGGTCCGCGAGGTGGCGGCGCGCTACGCGTCCGCGTGGCCCGAGTTCGCCGGCGTGCTCCTGGCGCCGCGCTTTGCCGCCTGGCAGGTGAGCTGGAGTCCGGCGGCGCTGGAGGGCTTTCGGCATGACACGGGCATGGCCCTGCCGGCGGGCACGGCCGCCGAGCAGGCCGCCTGGGTTCAGGCCGAGGCCCTGGACCGCTTCATGGCCTGGCATTACCAGCGCAAGCGGGCGCTGTTCCTGGCCGCCGCGGCGGCCCTGCGCGAGGTGCGCCCGGATTTGCGGCTGTGGATCCTTAACTACAACAGCGGTGACGATAACCTGCCCGTGGCCGGGACGGTCCTGTGGTTCGTCGACCGCGAGCGCGGCGACGAGTTCGTCATCCCCGGCCAGGTGGCCCTCCCGGACACCTCGCGGCTCGACCTCGTCCGCCTCATGGAGGACTACCGCCGCCCCGAGGTGGCCCTGGCCACCGTCGGCATGAACCCGCCGCTGTACCGCCAGGACGCCGGGCTGCTCAATCTCGCCCCGGTGCGCTACGGCTTCACCAGCGGCAACCGCGACTACCTCGAGGCCTTCCGTACCGGCGAGGGCGTGGCGGTCTGTCACTGGTGGATCTACAACGAGGACGCCTATCGCAACCACGCCGCTCTGGGCTGGAACTGCCCCGGTCTGCACGGCAACGAGCCGGCGGGGCCGTACTGCATGATGGACGAAGTCCGCAGCCTGGCGACGGCCGACCCGGTCGTCATGGGCGTCCGCATCGGCCGCATGAACCGCGGCTTCCCGGCCGTGGCCCGCGAGTTCGCGCGCGCCTACCGCGGCCTGCCGGCCGTGCCGATGGCGGTAGTCCCGGGCGTCGTGGAGCACGACGAGGTCACGGTCCGTCATGCCCGCGTCGGCGCAGTCGACTACGTGGCCGTGATCCACACCGGCCTCGACCGTGCCGGGGCGACGGTCCGCCTGCGCTGGCCGGGGCTGGCGGCGGGGGCGCGCGTCCGCGACCTCGGCCGTCAGGCCGACCTCACCCCGGATGGGGATAGCCTGACGTTGCATCTCGAACCGATGAGCCTGCGCAGCCTGCGCCTGGAGGCGGCCCCGGCCGGGCGCTGACGGATCCTTCGCTACGGGCCTTTCCCAGCCATCCCGACTCACGCACTCCGGTGCGTGAGCCGGGCTAGGCGGTTCGGATCCGGCGGTGCTGCAGCGCCGGCAGCCTCTGGCGGACCGCCGCGAGGCGCCCCGCGTCCAGGCGGACGTGAAGGAGGCCGGGACGGTCGGCGTCGGCGCGGGCGATGACGTCGCCCCAGGGGTCGACCACCATCGAGTGGCCGTGCAGCCGGGTGCCGGTCTCGGGATTGCTGCCGCAGAGGCCGGCGCCGGCGACATAGCAGAGGTTCTCGATGGCGCGGGCGCGGAGGAGCACCTCCCAGTGCGCCTCGCCGGTCTGGCGGGTGAAGGCGGCGGTGCAGAGGACGAGGTCGGCGCCGGCGTAGGCCCGCATGAGTTCCGGGAAGCGCAGGTCGTAGCAGATGGTCAGGCCGATGCGCCAGCCGTTGACCTCGACGGCGACGGGCCGGTCGCCGTAGGTGTAGGCCTCGGTCTCGTCGATGCCGCCCGGCCGGCCCGGTTCGAGTTGGAAGAGGTGCATCTTGTCGTAGCGTGCCAGGAGCCGGCCGTCGGCGTCGAAGAGCAGGCTGCTGTTGCGGGCCTTGGCGCCATCCGCCACCGCCACGCCGCCGAAGACCGCAGCCTGGCGGTGCTGTCGACACAGGGCGCCCAGCGTCGCGGTCAGCGCCGACGCGGGGCGGGCCGCCCGCAGGACGGTCGCCGCACTGCCCAGGCAGAGGGCGTTCTCGGGGAAGACCACGAGGTCGCAGCCGCCGGCGGCCGCGGCGAGGGCGTCCGCGACGCCGCGGGCGTTCTGCTCCCAGTCCGGCGTCGAGACCATCTGGACCAGGGCGAGGGTCAGATCGGCAGTCACGGCGGGCCCTCCTTGCGCAGGGTGGTCAGGACCCGCACCAGGCCGTCGAGGTGCCGCCGCCGGTAGGTCTCGAGCATGGCGCGGGTGGTGCCGTCGTGGACGCAGGCCTTGGCATCGGGGTTAGGACCGAGTTCGAGGTCGAAGGCCGGCATGCCGAAGCGCGCGTAGGCC
>JAGVUW010000390.1 GCA_019136035.1 Verrucomicrobiota bacterium
CGCCTGGCCGACTCGGGCCGTCAGCAGGAGTACCAGTTCGACCAGTCGGTCCAGGACGAGCTGCGGGCCCGCGAGGGCTGGGTGCAGGCGCAATCCACCTACCAGACCAGCCTGGACCGCTTCAAGGTCACCCTAGGCCTGCCGCCGGACGCCGCGGTCGAGCTCAGCGAGGCCGACCTCGATGCCTTGCGTAAGGAGGCCGAAGGCCTGGCGCAGGGCGCCGAAGTGGCCGACTACAGCAGCGGCGTACCGCCGGCCGACGCGCCGGTGACGCTGCAGCCGCCGACCCGCAAGCACGCCGGCCCCTGGGAGCTCGACGAGTCGCATGCCATCGCCCTGGCCTTGGCGCATCGTCCCGACCTCCGCGTTGCCCAGGGCGAGGTCGAGGATGCCCAGCGCGCTGTCATGGTGGCGGCCGACGCCCTGCGGGCGGAGCTGACCCTCCTGGGCACGGCTCGCATCGGCGAGAGCCGCAGTATCGCCTCGGCGGACCAGGCCGACGCCGCCTGGCGGACGGCCGAGGCGTCCTACGCGGCGCTGCTCACCCTGGATCTGCCCATCGAGCGCACCCGCGAGCGCAACCAGTACCGGAACAGCCTCATCGCTCTGGAGCAGTCGGTGCGCTCCTACCAGGCGGCTGAGGACACCGTCAAGCTGGACGTCCGCCAGCGCCTGCGCGCGCTGTTGCTGGCTCGCGAGAGCGTGGTCATTCAGGCCCAGGCTGTGCGTCTGGCGGAGCGGCGTGTGCGCAGTACGGACCTCTTTCTGCAGGCCGGGCGCATGGCGGTGCGCGACGTCCTCGAGGCCCAGGACGACCTCCTGGCGGCGCAGAACAGCCTGAGTGCGGCGGTGGTATCGTACCGCGAGGCGGAGTGGGAGCTGCAGCGCGACCTCGGCCTGCTCGAGGTGGGCGTCGATGGCCTGTGGAAAGAAGTCCGACCGGAAAGGAGCGAGTGATGGCAGCGTCGACCTCAGGAGGCATGGGCCGTCGGGCGCTGTGGTTGCTGCTGGCGGTCGCGGCTGCGGCGGGCGGCGTGTGGCTGTACCGGGAGCGCGCCGCGGCGGCGCGCCATCAGTCGCCGACCGAGCTGACGGCGCCGGTGGTCGAAGGGCCGCTGGTGATCAGCGTCACCGAGTCGGGCACCATCAAGCCCCGCGAGACTACGGTGATCATCAGCCAGCTTGAGGGCACCAGCACCATCCTCTATCTCATCCCCGAGGGCCGCCGCGTCAAGGAGGGCGACCTCCTGGTGGAACTCGACGCCTCGCGTCTGATCGACCAGCGTGTCGACCAGGAGATCAGCGTGCGCAACGCCGAGGCGTCGTTCATCCGTTCCCGCGAGAACCTCGAGGTGGTGCGCAATCAGGCCAAGGCCGACCTGGAGAAGGCCGACCTGACCCTGCGCTTCGCCCATGAGGACCTCAAGAACTACAAAGAGGGCGAGTACCCCAACAAGCTTCGGGCGATGCAGGTCCGCATCGCGATTGCCGAGGAGAAGGTCCTGCGTTCGGCGGAGACCCTGAAGTGGTCGCAGCAGCTCTTCGACGAGAAGTACCTCTCGGCCACCGAGCTTAAGGCCGACGCTCTGGCGGCGAAGCAGACGGCCCTCGACCTCGAGCTGGCTCAGGGTGACCTGCGGCTCTTCGAGGAGCATACGTACAAGCGCGAGATCGACCAGTTGACCAGCGACGTGGCGCAGGCCGAGATGGCCCTCGAGCGGGTCCGCCGCAAGACGGCCGCCGATGTCGTCCAGGCCGAGGCCGACCTCGCCGCCCGCGAGGCTGAGTTCACCCGCCAGAAGGGCAAGCTGCAGAAGCTCGGCGAGCAGATCGAGAAGGCGCGCATCACCGCCCCGACCAGCGGGTCGGTGATCTATGCCACCAGCGCGCAGTTCAGTTGGCGCGGCAATGTCGATCCCCTCGCCGAGGGCCAGCAGGTCCGCGAACGCCAGGAGCTCATCCACCTGCCCCTGGCCGATACCTTCATGGCCGTGGTCAAAATCCACGAATCCAGCCTGAAGAAGATCGAGGCCGGCATGCCGGTGCGGCTGACCGTCGACGCGGTGCCGGGACGCGAGTTCGCCGGAACGGTCTCGCGCATCGCGCCCCTGCCGGATCAGCAGAGCGCCTTCATGAACCCTGATCTGAAGGTCTTCAGCACCGAGATCCTGATGGAGGGCGGTGGCGAGGTGCTGCGCACCGGCATGACCTGCTCGGCCGAGATTGTCGTGGCGCGCCACGACCGCGCCCTGTCGGTGCCGGTGCAGTCGGTGGTCCGCGTCAACGGCCGTCCGACCGCCTACGTCGTCGAGGCGGGCGAGGTCCGGCCGCGTGACATCGAGATCGGCATGGACAACAACCGCATGGTGCATGTTCTCACCGGGCTGAAGGCCGGCGAGCGCGTCCTGCTGACGCCGCCGCTGGGCAGCTCCTCGACCGGCGATGCCCCGGCCCCCGTCGGCAACGGCGTCGTCGCCGCCGCCGCGGCCCCGGCGGCCCCGGCGGCACCGCC
>JAGVUW010000495.1 GCA_019136035.1 Verrucomicrobiota bacterium
GGACCGCCCGGCACTGCCCAACGACGGCACCGCCTCGTTCAACGTCCGCATCAACGACGACTGGTACTCGTGGAAGAGCTGGGTCTTCGACAAGACCCAGGCGCCGCATGGGCCCATGCTCTTCGAGATGACCCACTTCACCGACCTCTGCAACTGGTTCATGGGCAGCGAGCCGACCGAGGTCGTGGCCCTCGAGACCGGCATGCTCAACCACGCCATCATCGTGCGCTACCGCGGCGGCGAGCTGGCCACCCTGAACCTCTGCGCCAATGGCACCTTCGGCTACCCCAAGGAGCTCTACGAGGCCATGGGCAACGGCGGCATCGTCGTCATCGACCACATGTGCGAGATCCGCACCGCCGGCATTGCCGGGGCACCGGCACGCAAGACCTACCCCTTCCTCAACGACCGCCACCCGCACGTCGGCACCGAGGGCGGCCTCCCCGGCTGGCTCGCCAAGAAACGCGCCGCCTGCGACGAGGCCGCCGCCAGCGGCGACCCCATGCGCCAGTTCACCGCCGAGCCCGATAAGGGCCACGCCCACGCCATCGAGCGCTTCATCGACCAGATCTGCCACGGCGGACCGGTCGTCTGCGGCATGGACGACGCCGTCATGGCCACCCGCGTCGCCTTCGCCGCGATTCGCTCCGCCCAGGAACACCGCATCGTCAGCCTCGACGAGGTCTGAGGACGCAGACCACCCCGGGAACGGCGCTGTAGTGGCGGCTGTGCCAGCCGCTCTCCCGGGCGCCGTTCCCCGGCGCCCGTGGCCGCGCTGTAGTGGCGGCTGTGCCAGCCGCTCTCCCGGGCGCCGTTCCCCGGCGCTGGCGGCTGTGCCAGCCGCTCTCCCGGGCGCCGTTCCCCGGCGCCCGTGGCCGCGCTCGGCTCGCGCTGCCTACTTGCCCGACCCGCGAGGCCCGACGCCGGCCGCCGTGCCCGTAGATCCCGTCCGTGCCGGTCCGTGTGCGTCCGTGTCCGTCCGTGTCTGGAGCCGGAAGGCCGCGACCCCGCGGCCCCTGGAGAGGGCAACGCCCAACGCTGAACGCCCAACGTCCAACGCCCAACACGCGGACCCCAGAACTCCGAACTCCGAACTCCGAACTCTCGTTCGCCGACCCCGCGCCAGGCCCGGCTGTGTCTCTTTCTCCGCCCACCAGAAGAATCCGCCGGCGGGTCTTGAACGCGCCGGGCCGAAGGGATAGTGTCGCTCTGCTGCTGCGGTTCCCACCGTGAGAGCGCGGCGGGATGCCGGCGGCGGCTGACGCCGTGCGGCGGTGGCGAGGTGCATCCGGGTCGGCTGGTGGCAGTCGGGGTCGTGACGGCCCTGTTGCGGCGGGTCCTGGCGGTGCGTCAGGCGGCCCACCGGTGCAACCTGAGGGATGCGGTGCGTGTTGCGACTGTTGTCAGGAGCACGGGACTCGATGAGCCCAGACTGTGCATGGTCGGCCCGGATGGCCGTGATCTCGTCTGCCTTCTCCCGGCACACCCCGGCCACGCCGGGCGCCGTCCACCACCCGGCCGCCTCCCGCGGCGGCTGGCGCCGGCTCCTCGCCCTGGCCCTGGCCATCCTGGCCACCGCCGTCCATGCCAACACGATCACCGTCGGCACGGGGACCCTTGGCTCGGGTGGCGACCTCACGTCGACGACGGCCGGCACCTACGAATCCGCCGGCCTCAGCGCCTCGCTGACCGGCCTCGCCGCCGGCACCGATGTGCTCGTCCTGAGCAGTTTCTCAGCGCAGACCGGCAGCAACCCAACCAACGATCGCAGTGGCCTCTGGAGGCTATACGACGGATCGACGTCGTCGCTGACCGTGCAACGCTACCTCAGCGGCTCCAACGACACCGGCGTTGCCGGCATGGTCCACCTCTTCGAGAACGTCAGCGGCGATCGCACCTTCACCCTCCAGCATGCCACCAACACCGACAATCGCACCGTCAACACCTTCTATGGCTCGATGATCGCCATGCCGCTAACGGTCAACGGTGCCGCCCTGAACTACGGCGTCACGGCCAACTCAACGGCGGCAGACGCCGCCACTCAAGACGTGTGGTCCACCTACACGAGCACGACCGTGACGTTGCCCGGAAGCGGCAAGGTACTCATCTCGGCGGCGATCAACGCGACATCGCAGGGAACGAGTGCCTCCAGAGGCGAGTGGCGTGTCCTCGTCGATGGCGTCGAGGCGGGGGTCCCCGTCCAACGTTACATGGTAAACAACGGCGACTATGGGGCCATCACGCTGCAGGCCCTCTCGGGAACGAACCTGAGCGCGGGCTCCCACACCATCACCCTCCAGCACCGCACCCTCACCTCCCAGGCTATCACCACCCGCAGCGCCACCCTTGTGGCGGTGGGCCTGACCTCGACCGCCGGGGAGGTCCTTCCGGCCTACCAGTTCAGCAACAGCAGCCAATCCACCACAAGCCCTGCGGTCAGCGGCAGTTTCGCCTTCGCCTCGGACCAGCAGGCGGTCGTGCTCTCGAGCTACAACACGATGACAAGCGGCGGATCGGGCACGGCGACGTCCCAGAACTACATCGACGGCACCGCCTTGGCGCAACCCGTGCAACGATGGATGAGCAGCACTTCGGACATGGGCGCCGCTGGCAATGTAGGCTGGACGAGCGGCCTGCTCACCAGCGGGACCTCGCATACGGTCACCCTCAACTTTAGCGGGGAGTACCTCGGCAACGCCAACGTGGTCGTCCTGGGGACGATGGTCCCCGAGCCCGGATCGGCCCTCCTGGTCCTCGGCGCCATGGGCATCCTCGGCCTGCGCCGCCGCCCCCGCCGCCGCGCCGCCTGAACGGCCGCCGGGTCACACGCGAGACCATGCGCAGGGATGCGCATGCCACATCCTCACTGCGGCTGCCGGGTCACACGCGAGACCATGCGCAGGGATGCGCATGCCACATCCTCACCGCGGCTGCCGGGGCGCACGCGAGACCATGCGCAGGGATGCGCATGCCACATCCGCGCGGACGGCGCTCATGGGAAGGCCTCGCGTCGTGTTGCGGTGCCGAGTCCGGGCCAGAGCGCCGCGTTGACGCGGAAGCGTGCGCCGTGGCTTCAGCCCGGCGCGACAACGGATGCCGCCGCGGCCTGAAGGCACGCGGCACGCTCCCGGCCAAGGCCGTTACTCTGACGGGGAAGGCGCTGGGGGCGATTTCTCACCATGCTCTGCCCGGCGCCTGGGCGCGTCCACGGACGGCGCCGTGGACCTACTCCCCGCCGACCCCGGCACTCCGGGCGGCGCTTTGCCATTGATGAATGACCCTGCGGCGCTTATATTAAGAATGCGCGAGGCACATCGTGAGGAGGCATGGCGTGTGCCTGCGCTGGGTGGTCATCGCGTGCTCCGGGCGAGGCATCGCCGGGAGCGCGGGCCGTCCCGTCCGGCGGCGCCGTAGCCATGGCGGCGCTGCCAGCGGGTCGGCTATTGAGCCGTGCAGGCCGGCTGTCGGCGGGCGGGGGGCCCGGCGGCGCGGGCCTGTCACGTTGGCCCATGGCGAAGCGTAGGATGCCATGACTGCCTCTCGTCCCCATTCGGCGTCGGCCGTGCCCGGCCCGAGCGCCATCCCTAGACGCCACCCGCGCCGTGCGGGGGGCCGCCGGCCGATGCGTGCCACACTTCGGCGCGGCTGGTTCGTCTCGGTCACCGTCGCCCTGATCCTGTCAACGTGGACCCTCGCGGCCGTCGATCTGCCAGTCGAGGCCGCCCTGACCAGCGACGGCGAAATCCCGCAAACGGCCCCGCGGGCGGCGGGCCTGACGGCCGGTGCCCTGGCGACAGATGCCGCCGCCGGTGCCCTGGCGACAGATGCCGCCGCCGTCGCCCCGGCCCAACCCACGCCGCAGCGCTGCGGGCACTGCGGCCGCGAGCTTGCGCCCGTCCCGCAGCCGGCCTGGCAGCCCCTGACGGACACGGGCCTCGCCCGGGGCGCGGCATCCCCGGCTCACGCCGGCAGCCCGCCGCAAGGTCCCGATGGCGCCCGGGCCGCAGTGACGCCTGGCGATGGCACGCGTCCCGCCGCGCCCGTCGTGGCGACCTCCGGCTGTGACCTCTCCACCGGCACCCCCGCCTGCCTCCTCGGCGCCATGGCCGGCCCCCGGGCAGTGCCGCCCGACGCCGGGTCCGGCAAAGCCTGCGCCTGCGAGGGCTGCGGCGCCGGCAAGGTCGGCGGCGCTACCGGCCCCGTGTCCCACGCTCTGACGGCCGGCCGTCCCGGCGACACCCTCGGCCTCTGGAGGACCTGGCGGTTCTACGTCAGCGACGGGAAGAACGACCGTGCGGCCCTCGTCGAGCACGCCCGGGGCGCCATGCGCCCCCTCGAGGCCCTGGCGGCATTGAGCGCCGCGGCGGGTTCCCTGGTCCGCCTCCGCAGCGGCGCGGCGGCCCTGCGGACGCTGGCGCAGAGGGCCCCGATGCTGCGGCCGTGCCACGCGCCCAGGCGGTGCCCGGCCTGCGCCGCCCTGGCCGCCCTGATGGGCGACGCCTGGCGTACCCCCGACCAGGAATCGACGCCCCCGGCCAGACGCAGGGCCAGGCTGGTCTACTGACGCACCGCCGCGCGGCCCAGGAACAGGTCACCCTTCAGCCAGATCCCCGGCGGCCCGGGAGCCCCGGGGATGGCAAGACGAAACATCGCTGGCCATCGGTGTGGAGCGCGAGTGTCCACAGACGCGAAGGCGTCCACGAGCCGCAACGGCATCGACAGCACAACGACGCGATGTTCCATACGAGGGTGCCCACGCGAGCGCTGACGCGATCTTGGATCAGCCCTGCGTGGTGCCGGCTCGCGTTGGCGCCACCGGCGGCGTGGCGCTACGTTCCGCGTCGCATGGCGCGTGGCGCGGAGGCGCCGTGGCTTCAGCCCGGCGCGACCCGGATGCCGCCGCGGCCTGAAGGCACGCGGCACACTTCCGACTGAAGCCGGTGCTCTGGCGAGGAAGGCTCAGTAGACGGTGTTTCGTCGTGCGATGTCCGGTCCGGCGCGCACGGGCGCCGGGACATGCGCCGGGATGCGCATGCCACATCCCGGCAGGCGCGCCCTGGGAGCGCCGAGCGTCGGCTCGGCATCGGCCGGGGGGACGGGACATGCGCAGGGATGCGCATGCCACCTCCCGGTAGCGACGATGAGCAGGAGGGACGGCGATGACGACGTGGGCACTTCCGGTGGCACTGGCGGCGGCGGCGTTGGCGCCGGTCTTCGTGCAGGCGGCGGCCGGTCCGGCGGCCGGACCGGCGCTGGAGCGTCTGCGTGCCGAGCGTCGCGAGCTGGCCTTCAAGCCGCGCGGCATCCTGATGAACAACGACGGCTGTGACGTCCTCTACTACCCGCGCGAGAAGGCCTTGACGGCGGCCGACTTCCTGGCGCGCCGCACTACCGGCCTGGCCGGCACCGGGGTCGGCGCCATCGCCTACTGCACCATCAGCTCCGGCTTCAGCTTCTTCACCCACGACACCAAGGTCGGCACCCTCCTCGACCGCCAGCCGGGCGACTTCGGTCTGCAGCCGCGCATGCGCAACATCGCCCGTGAGCTCATCGACCAGGGGGCGGACTGCCTCAAGCTGGTGGTCGACCACGCCCATGCCCACGGCCAGGAGGCCTTCTGGTCGATGCGCATGAATGACACCCACGACAGCGCCTACCACCCGGATCGCCCCTACCTGCTCTACCCGCCGCTGAAGGTGGAGCATCCCGAGTGGCTGGTGGGCGACCCGATCCGGCGCACGCCGTACGGCCGCTGGAGCTCGGTGAACTACGCGGTGCCCGAGATCCGTGAGCTGGCCTTCCGCTACCTCGACGAGGTCTGCCGCGGCTACGACATCGACGGCATCGAGATGGACTTCTTCCGGCATCTCTGCTACTTCCCCAACACCGCCAACGGCGGCGTCGCCACGGCCGAGGAGGCTGCGATGATGACCGACCTCATGCGGCGGGTGCGTGCCATGACCGAGGTCGTGGGCCTCGAGCGCGGCCGGCCGATCCTGGTGGCGATCCGCGTGCCGGACTCGGCCGAGTTCAGCCGCGAGATGGGCCTGGACATCGAGGGCTGGATGGCCGAGGGCCTCGTCGACATCCTGGTGACGAGCTGCTACTTCCGCCTGCAGCCCTGGGGCGCCAGCGTGGCCCTGGGTCAGCGCCATGGCGTGGCGGTGTACCCGGGCCTGAGCGAGTCACGCGTCACCGGCGAGACGCGCTTCCGGCGCGGCTCGCTGGAGGCCCTCCGGGGCCGTGCCACGAATGCCTGGCAGGCCGGCGCCAACGGCCTCTACCTCTTTAACCACTTTAACCCGGCCTCGCCGCTGTGGAAGGAACTCGCCTCGCCGGCGGCGCTGCGCGGTCTGGACAAGCTCTTCCATGTCACCGTCCGCGACGGCCGTCCGGGGGCGTGGCTGGCCGGGGGAGAGCGTCACCTCCGGCGCCCGATTCTGACGCCGGGGCAGCCCCTGAGTCTGGAGCCCGGCCGCCCGGCGGCGTTGGAGGTGGATCTGGGCGAGGATCTCGCCGGGGCGCAGGCGGCCGGCCTGCGGCCGCGGGTGACGGCGCATGTGCGTCAGCGCGGCCTGGCGGAGCCTGGGCGCCTCGCGGTGGCGCTGCAGGGGCAGGACCTCGGCCGGCCCGCGGTGGTGGACGACTGGCTGGACTTCGCCGTGCCGCCGACGCTGCCGCGCCCGGGCGCCAACGCCCTCGCCATCGCCCTGGCCGCCGCCGTGCCCGCCGCCGAGGGCGCCGCCGGGGCGCCCTGGACGGTTTCGTATGAAGGCACGGCCCTCCCCGGGCCGGCCTGGAGCGGCGACCGTGCCGGCGCCAACACCCTGGCCGAGTGCCGCGACGGGGCACTCCTCGTCGCCGACCGCGGCGTCGCCAATGGCGACTACCTCTACTTCCGCCATGGCCTGGCGATGGGACAACAGGACGAGACCGTCATCGAGGCCCGCGTCAAGGTCGTCTCCGGCACCAGCAGCCTGATCTTCGGCAACGGCACCGCCGGCCAGCGCCTGAGGCTGTACCCCGACCGCGTCGAGTTCCACCACGACCCCGGGGTCAAGGTCGTCATGAACACCACCGACGACTTCCACACCTACCGCCTGACCATCCGCGGCGAGGATGTCGCCCTGGCCATCGACGGCACGCCGCGTCTCGAGGGCAAGGGCTGCTTCCGCGCCCGGGGCACAGCCTACCGTCCGGAGATCGCCTTTGGCGCGGCCAGCAGCACCGAGACCGGCGAGGCGCTGTGGGCGGCGGTGCGGGCTCGGAGCACGGCCGTGACCATCCTCGACCTGGTATTCAGCGTCCGCTACGGCCAGGAGTGACGGCGGCGCTGGCGGTGTGAGATCGGGCGATCCGACCGATCCGGCCGATCCGACCGATCTGTCGGATCCCCCTCCCCCGGGCACCCGGGGTGGCGCCACTCGGCTCGAGGCGCCACCTGGACCTGTCTGACCTGTCCGACTTGTCTGACCCGTCTGACCTGCCTGCCCTCGCCCTCCCCTCATGCCGCCGTGGCGGCATGGGGGAGCGGCAGGGTGATGTGGAAGGTCGTGCCGCGGTCCGGGTTGGGTGTCCAGCCGATGCGGCCGCCGTGGGCTTCGACGATGCTGCGGCAGATGACCAGGCCCATGCCGAGGCCGTCGGGGCGGGTGGTGCGGAAGGGCACGAAGACGCTGTCGGCCTGATCGCTGGGGATGCCTGGGCCGTTGTCGCAGACGGCCAGGTGGATGGCGCCGTCCTCGCGGCTGGCGCTGATGACGATCCTGGGCGGGTGTGCCGGATCGGGTTCGGCGGCCATCGACTCGACGGCATTGCGCACGAGGTTCACCACGACCTGCTGGATCTGGACGCGGTCGGCGATCAGCCGGGGCAGCCCGCAGGGGATCTGCGTGCTCACAGCGACGTGGTGCTCGGCCAGTTCGTCGCGGACGACGCGCAGGGTCTCTTCGATCAGGGCGGCGATGGCCACGGGCCCCTGGTGGTCCGTGCGGCCGCGGCGGATGTACTCGCGCAGGCGCTGGACCACGGCGCTGGCGCGCTGGCCATCGGCGGCGATGTCGTCGAGGATAGCCGGCATCTCGTCGGGCGGCGGCGGGCCGGCGGCGAGGATGCGCTGGGCGGCGCGGGCATTCGAGCAGATCGCGGCGAGGGGCTGGTTGATCTCGTGGGCCAGGGTCGCCAGAAGCTGCCCGGCGATGGTGGCGCGCTGGGCCCGGCCCAAGTCGGCACGCAGGTCGCTGAGCTCGGCCTCGGCCTTCCTGCGGGCGGTGATATCCTGGGCGAAGCCGAGGACGCAGCGCGGCTGGCCGGCGGCGTCGCTCTCGACGACGTGGCCGCGGGCCTGGACCCAGCGCCAGCCGCCGGCGATGGCGCGCACGCGCAGGTCGGCCTCGGCGTAGGGCAGGTGACCGGCGCGGTGCTGCTCGAGGACCGTCTCGAAGCGCGCCAGGTCGTCGGGGTGGACGACCTTGCCGAAGTCGTCGTAGGACACCTGCCGGGACGTGGACTGCAGGCAGCCGATGCCCTCGAGGAAGGCCGGATCAAGGGTCAGCATCCCGGTGTCCTCGTGCCACTCCCAGAAGCCGACGTGGGCGCCCTCCATGGCCAGGTGCAGGAGGCGGTCCTGCTCGCGCAGGGCCACCTCGGCACGCCGGCGGAACTCCAGGGGCTCGATGAAGCCCTGGCGCACGATGATCAGGAAAATGCAGTAGAACGACAGGCCCTTGAAGGCGTGGCCCATGACATTCAGGATGTCGTAAGCGTCCTGGTAGGACATGAACATCAGCTCCGAGGCGATGGTCAGGAGCACCGAGGCAACGAGCAGGGCCGTGGCCGGTCCGCCGATGGCCTTCCGGTTCCAGAACAGCCCCGCCACGGCCGCCATGAGGACCAGGCAGATGCCGAGCTCGCTGAGGACCTTGAAGAGGGTCAGGCCGGTCCCCTCGATGAAGCAGACCGGGAAGAGGTCAGTGTGGAGGACCACCACCGTTACCGTCACCACGTAGGCGCCCAGGATGGCGGCTGTGCCATAGCCATGCCAGCGCCGTCGGCTGAGCCAGGGCGCCAGGAACAGCCCGAGGGCCTCGAGCCAGCGCGCCGCGACCCAGAGCTGCGCCGCGGCGTTGCCGGACGGCAGGTCGAAGACGCCCATGCCGCGATAGGCCAGGGTGTGCACGGCATCCAGGGCGGCCACGGCGCCATAGACCAAGCCGAGGAACTGCAGGTAGCCATCCCGGGCCAGGTAGCGCGTGTAGCGGCTGAAGAGGAAGGCCAGCATGGCCACGATGATGGCCCAGCCTTCGACGATGCAGTGCGCCGCCAGGTAGTTGTGGTGTGCCAGAACGATCAGGCCGACGATGGCCACCGCGAAGAAGCCCAGGCTGCGGGCGTCGAAGACGCTGCTCCAATCGGCCGCGTCCGGCACCCACGAGCGCGGGTCGGGCGGATCACGGCGGTCCGAGGCCGGTGCTGTCATGGTGGTCATGGTCGTTCTCGACGGCATCGGCGGCGCCTGCCGGTGGGCGCCGCGGCCTGCCCGGTGGCGTGCGGCCCCGTGGCCGTCTCAGCCGAGCGGCGGCAGATCGGCGGGCATCTCGCCGCTCTCGGCAAAGGGCTCCACAAAGGCGGTGACGAAGTCGTAGCCATCGGCAAAATCCGCCGGCGAGTCCTCGGCGGTGGCGCTGAGCAGCCCGGCCTCGATCAGGGCGAAGACCACCGCGCCGACGTCCTGCGTGCGGCGCAGGCCCCAGGTGGTCAGGACACGGTACGCCAACGGGCCGTACTCAGCCAGGGCCAGCCGGCGCAGGGCCTCGAGGAGGGCCCCGCCGCCGACGTGCGAGGCAGCGGCACGGCGGGAACGCGACGCCCCGTCAACGGCCTCGCGCTGAGCCTGCGCCAGGGCCGCCAGGACGACCTCGTAGGCCTGACGCGGGTAGCGCGAATCACGCTCGACGAGGGCCGCCAGGGCGGCCGCCATCGACGCATCGGCAGCGGCGGCTGAGGGCGGCGGGTTCACGACAGCCGCGCCCGGGCCGCCTCCAGTATCGCCGCCTTGGCCGCCGGGCTGGCGTAGGCCACACGGCTCACCGGCATGACCACGGCATCATCGACGCGGCGCGGCACCACGTGCAGATGCACATGCGGCACCACCTGGCCGGCCACCTCGCCATTGGCCAGAATGAGGTTGAACCCGCCGGCATCCGTGGCCCGCATCAGCGCCGGACCCAGCCGCGCCGCCACCTCGATGAGACGACCCGACAGCGCCGCCGGCACCGTCGTCAGGCTGGTGTGGTGCTCTTTCGGTATGACCAGGGCATGACCGAGACTCAGGGGCGCGATGTCCAGAAAGGCCAGGACCTCGTCGTCCTCGTAGAGACGGTCGCAGGGAATCTCGCCCCGCACAATCTTGCAGAACACGCAGCTCGTGATCATGGCCTGCTCCTGACAGGGGTCCCCGCAACCCGTGGCGAGGCATGGTGGCGGGCTGCAATCCAGGGCCCGCAGCAACCGCGCGTCGCGCTCAGGTGATGCGCTCCGGTCGCCCGCCGGCGCGCCGCGGGCGCCGCGAGCGGCACCGCCACCCACCATCATTCCATCATTCCATCATCCTATCACCCCGCCATCCGCCGGGAGGCGCCGCCTTCAGCGCTTCCGTCAGCGCCGCGGCAGGCTGGCATCGTAGCGCTGGATACCCAGGGCCATACCCTTGGCGAGGCGGTCCTGGTAGGCCGCCGTACCCAGCCGGACGTCTTCCGTCGGGCAGCTCATGAAGCCCATCTCGACCAGGACAGCCGGACAGGGGCTCTCCCGCAGCACCGCGAACCGGGCGCTCTTCATGCCGCGGTCGACGGCCTGGGTGCCGGCCACCAGGGCGCGCTGGACCTCGTAGGCAAGGCGAGCATTGTCGGCCTCCCAGGGGCTGTTGCGGCAGGCGCCGCTGGTGCGCTGCAGGCTGTAGGTGCTGCGGGCGCCCTGCGGTGTCATGCGGAAGACCTCGACGCCGCGCACCGAGGGCGAGGCGGCGTTGCAGTGCAGGCTGATCATCAGATCGGCCTTCCAGGCGGCGGCTTTCTGCGAGCGCGCCGCCAGCGACAGATCGGCATCGCGGCTGCGCGTCAGAGCCACCTCGAAGCCGAGGTCGCGCAGCTCCTTCTCGAGACGCCGCGCCACCTGCAGGACGACGTCCTTCTCCTGGTGGCGCTTGCCGTGGGTGCCCGGGTCCTTGCCGCCGTGGCCGGGGTCGATCAGGACCCGCCGGACCTTGCCGCGCTGCAGGCTGTTCGGATTGAAGATCGGCCGCAGCAGCAGGCGGAAGTCGACATCCGCCAGGACCGCCTGGCCCTTGGAGAGCCAGGGGGCGTCGGAGAGGTGCACCCGGGTGCCGTTGATCACCGCCTCGGTCTCGTTCAGAGTGAGGACCAGGCTGGACCAGCGCGAGCGCAGGGCGAAGCTCCGGCTGCCGGCCTCGTAGCGCAAGCCGAAGAGGTCCGCCACGTCGGCCAGGTAGAGGTAGCGCACGCCGTTGCTGGTGACGTAGCGCACGCGCGCCTTGCCGGCCGCCGGCGCGGCCGGTGCGGTCGCCAGGAGCCACGCCGACGCCAGGAGCATCAGCGCCCCGCCGAGGCGGCGACGCGGCCGATACTCACGACCGGCACGAGCCCGCGGCGATGCCCCCCGGGCGGCCGCCATGCTGGACTCGCTGCTGCTGCTCGGCCTCACGATGACTCCCGGCCGCCGAAAGCGGGCCCCTTCAGGCAGTCTTGCGGCGACGCTTCGTATCCCGCAACGTCAGGGTCGGCGGGCGCTCGCCATGGACAACCGCCGCGTCGATGGTGCAGGTCGAGACGTTCCCCTGCGACGGCACGTCAAACATAACGTCGAGCATGACGCCTTCAAGAATCGAGCGCAGCCCGCGCGCGCCGGTGCCCTTGGCGACGGCCTTCCCGGCCATGGCCTCGAGGGCGTCGTCGGTGAACTCCAGGCGGACCTTCTCCATCGCGAAGAGGGCCTGGAACTGCTTGATGAGGGCATTGCGCGGCTCGGTCAGGATGCGCACCAGATCGGCCTGCGTCAGCGGCCGCAGCGGCGCCACGACCGGCAGGCGGCCGATGAACTCGGGGATGAGGCCGAAGTGCAGGAGGTCCTCCGGCTCGACCCGGTCGATCAGCGCCGACTCGTCGCCGACCTCGGCCGGGCCGCGCTCGTCGGCACGACCAAAGCCGAGGACCTGCTGACCGACGCGGCGACGGACAATGCGGTCCAGGCCGACGAAGGCGCCGCCGCAGATGAAGAGGATGTGGCTGGTGTCGACCTGGAGGTAGTCCTGCTGCGGATGCTTGCGACCGCCCTTGGGAGGGACGTTCGCGACCGTGCCCTCGAGGATCTTCAGGAGGGCCTGCTGCACACCCTCGCCCGAGACGTCACGGGTGATCGAGACATTCTCGGTGCGCCGGGCGATCTTGTCGATCTCATCGACGTAGACAATCCCGATCTGGGCCCGCGCCACGTCGAAGTCGGCGGCCTGCACCAGGCGCAGGATGATATTCTCGACGTCCTCGCCGACGTAGCCGGCCTCGGTCAGCGTCGTCGCGTCGGACATCGCGAAGGGGACATCCAGACAGCGCGCCAGGGTGCGCGCCAGGAGGGTCTTGCCGGCACCGGTCGGACCGATGAGGAGGACGTTGCTCTTCTCAATCTCGACGTCCTCCTGCCCCGCATTCAGACGGCGGTGCTGCAGCCGGCGGTAGTGGTTGTGCACCGCCACCGAGAGGATGCGCTTGACGCGCTCCTGGCCGACCACATACTGGTCCAGGAAGGACTTCAGGTCCTCAGGCCGCGGCACCTTCAGCGCCGGGGTGCTGCTCGAGACCGGCCGGTTGAGCTGCGCCTCCAGGCTGGCCTTGCCCGCCGTCGCGCCGGGCTTGGCCTCGATGCCCTGCTCGGCCAGGAGCTGGTTGCAGACCACGACGCACTCGGCGCAGATGACGGCCCCGCGCGGGCTGGCAATCATCTGCGGCGCCTCGGTACGGGTACGACCGCAGAACGAGCAGCGCTGCGGCGAGTCGTTGCGATGGGAAGCCATAGTCAGAATATCCTGTGAGACCGGCCGCGCCACCCGAGGGAGTCGGCACGGCCGGCCCGCCACCGGCCGGAGCCCATGGCGTGGGAGAGCTTACGGAGCGGCGGCCTTGCGGGGCTTGGAGGCCAGGACCTCGTCGACGAGGCCGTAGGCCTTCGCCTCCTCGGCTGACATGAACTTGTCGCGGTCGCTGTCCCGCGCGATGGCCTCCAGGGTCTGCCCGGAATGGCGCGACAGGATCTCGTTGAGGACCTCGCGGACGCGCAGCATCTCCTGGGCCTGGATGTGGATATCCG
>JAGVUW010000672.1 GCA_019136035.1 Verrucomicrobiota bacterium
CACGCCGCCTCGGCGCCGCCGCCGGCGCGGCGGCCGCGGCAGCCGGCCCGGAGACCGCGACCCTCCTGGCGGTGGCCGACCCGAAGGCACCCCTAACCGCGGCGGCCCTGGAGGGCTTCCGCGATGCCGTTGCCGCGCATCCCGGCATCGCCCTCGTCGCGGTCGCCAGCCCCGCCGAAGCAGCCACCCACCTCGACGCCGCCGCGGCCCTGTTCTGCCCCGACCACCGTGACCTGCAGCGACTGCGGGACAATTACCCCGACCGGGCCCTGCCCCCGACCGTCACTATCGGCTGGTCCGAGTGGCTGCTCGACCCCAGCCGCACCGACCGACCGCCGATCGTCGGCGTCGCCGTGCCGCACCCGGGCGCGGTCCTGCGACGGCTGACACCGCGCTGGGACCACGACGGCGACGCCGAGCCCGCCGCCGCGGTGACCGTCCTCACGCCCGCCGAACTGCGGGCGGCCTTCGCCATCCCGGAGAGCCCCGCCGGTCACCCGACGGCGGAGTCCCTTCCCCACGAGACCCCCGCGCCAACGACGCAAGGAGTACCATGAGTGCCGAGATGATCTACTCGAAGGCCGTCCCCGTCCGGCATCAGGTCGATGTCATGGTGGCCGGCGGCGGCCCGGCCGGCGTCGCCGCCGCTCTGACCGCCGCGCGACAGGGCCACAGCGTCTTCCTCGCCGAGTCGCAGTCCTGCTTCGGCGGCATGGGCACCGCCGGGATGGTGCCCGCCTTCTCGACGTTCTCCGATGGCGTCAACGTCCTGGCCGACGGCATCGGTCGCGAGATCCTCGAGGCCCTCGGCGTCGAGAAGGGCGCCGGCAGCCCCCTCGCCACGTACGCCATCCCGGCCGAGCCGCTCAAGCGCGTCTACGACCGCCTGGTGACCGCCGCCGGCGTCCAGTTCACCTTCCAGACGACCGTGCTCGACGTGGTCGCCCGCGACGGCCACGTCGAACAGGCCATCTGCTGGGGCAAGAGCGGCCTCTTCGCAGTCCAGGCGCGCCTCTATATCGATGGCACCGGCGACGGCGACCTCGCCGCCTGGGCCGGCGCGCCCTTCGAAAAGGGCGATGACGAGGGCGCCATGATGCCGGGGACCCTCTGCAGCCTCTGGGCCGACGTCGACTGGGAGGCCTACCGCGCCTCGGGTGTCAACCCGCGGACCCTCCTGCCCCAGGCCTTCGCCGACGGGATCTTCACCGTCCACGACCCGCACCACCCCGGCATGTGGCGCGTCGGCCGGCACCTCGTCGGCGGCAATATCGGCCATGCCTTCGGCGTCGACGCCACCGACGAGCGGTCCGTCACCGCGCACCTCGTCGAGGCTCGCGCCCGACTGCCTGAGTTCGAGAGGTTCTACCGCGAACGCGTGCCGGGCTACCAGAACCTCGAACTGGCCGGCTCGGGAGCCGTCCTCGGCATCCGCGAGAGCCGGCGCATCCTCGGCGACTACGTCCTGAACATCGACGACTTCAAGGCCAGAGCCGTCTTCCCCGACGAGATCGGGCGCTACTGCTACCCCGTCGATATACACCCCTCGAAACCGGACCCCGTGCGCTACGCGAGCTTCGAGAAGGCATTCTTCGAGACCCTGCGCTACAAGAAGGGCGAGAGCTACGGCATCCCCTACCGCATCCTTACGCCCCGAAAGCTCGACAACCTCCTCGTCGCCGGCCGCTGCGTCAGTTCGGACCGCGGTATTCAGGGGTCCATCCGCGTCATGCCCGGCTGCTATATCACGGGCCAGGCCGCCGGCATGGCCGCGGCCCTGGCGATCGAGCACCACACCGACACCCGCGGCTTCCCCATCGACGAACTCCTCCAGCGCCTGCGGGCGATGGGGGCCTATCTGCCCAACCTGGCCTGACCCGGCGCCGGCCCGAACCGTGACGGATATTCCCCACCCCGGCAAGCCGGTGTGGCGGAATATCCCTCTGGGCCGGCCTCAGGCGGGGCCTTCCTCGCCGGCCGCGCGTCGCTGTTTGAGTCTGGAGAGCTGCTGTTCCAGGTCGACCCATAGGGGGGCTACCGTGACGCCGACGCCGGCAGCGATGGGCTGGTCATCACCCGCGGCAAAAGCCGAATCTCCGGCGCACGGGGTGCCGTAGATGGCCTGGCGAAACATCGCGCGCCACCGGTGTGGAGCGCGAGTGTCCACAGACGCGAACGCGTCCACGAGCCGCCAGGGCATCGGCAGCACAACGACGCGATGTTTCACGCGAGCCCGCATGGCGCCCGCGGCGGCCTCTGCACGGTTCCGGGCCACCCCGCCAGGCACGCGCCAAGCGCGGGGTCCGACTGTTGTGAAGTGGCTGTATCCGGTCGTGGGCAGTGGCCAGCAAGGGCTAGCAGGAGGGAGTAGAGAGAGGGGATGTGTGCTTGAACTGGTGCCCCCGGAAGGACTCGAACCTTCGACCCACTGATTAAGAGTCAGTTGCTCTACCAACTGAGCTACAGGGGCACGGGGCAATACAATACCTCGGCAAGGCCGCGGTG
>JAGVUW010000749.1 GCA_019136035.1 Verrucomicrobiota bacterium
CCATGGGCCGCAGGGCGTAGTGCCGCACCTCGACGCGGCGCAGGCATCCGGTCATCAGGGCCAGGCTGCCGGCCGCCGCCAGCAGCGCCATCGCGACTCGTCGCTGCATCATCAGTCGTCCTTTCCCGATGGGCCGCGGCCGCGCAGGAGCGCCTCGGGGTGCCGCTGGAGGTAGTCGGCGAGCTGCCGCAGCGACCGCGTCGTCTCACGCAGATCACCGAGCAGGGCCGTGGCCTCGCTCTCCAGGGGCGAGCCCGGCCCGGCCGACTGCTCCAGGCGCTGCAGGGTCTGCTGCGCCTGCTCCAGCGACCGCTCGGCGCTGGCACTGGCGCGGGTCAGGTTGCGCAGCAGCTCGGCGGCGGGGCCCTTCTCGAGATCAAACTGCCGACCGCTCTCCTCGAGCAGCCGCGTGGTGGTCTCCACGCCAGCCTCGACCTTCGGCGTCAGGCGTTCCACCGCGGCGTTGACGTTGGCCATGAGGCGGTGCGTCTCCTGGGTGGTGCTCTCGAGCTGGCCGAGCAGCGGCTCGACGCGCTCGTTCAGCAGCTCGATCAGCTCGCGCAGCGAGGCGGTGGTCCGCCCGACCTCATCGCTGACCGGGCCCGTCCGCCGCCGCAGCTCGGCCACCACCTGCCGGAGATCCCGCAGCGTCGCTGCCGAATCGGCGATGCCCTCCTGGAGCTGCTCGGAGTTGACCAGGCGGTCGATGCCCTCGAGCGCCGCCAGGGCGCGCTTGGCCATCTGGTCGAGCTGAATCTGATCGACCGACTCGGTCAGGCGCTGCAGGCCCGACTGGCGCGTCGGCAGCTCGGGGACACTCAGGTCGCCGCCGACCAGCCGCGGCGGGTCGTCCGGGAAGAAGTCGAGCTGGACCATGAGCAGGCCGGTGAGGAGGCTCTGCACCTGCAACTGCGCCCGCAGGCCCTCCTCAACCAAGGCCTCGAGACGCTGATTCAGGTCGGCGCGCGACCAGCGCGAACCGGCGCCGCGGAAGTTCTCGGCATCCAGCTCGACGTAGACCGGAATGCGCGGCTGGTTGTCATCGCCGATGGCCACCGCCAGGGCCGTGACCGTGCCGACTTTCACCCCGCGAAAGGTCACCGGCGCGCCCTCCTGCAGGCCGCTGACGGCGCCGCTGAAGAACATCACATAGCGCACCCGGTCGCGGAAGATGCGTCTGCCGCCGAGGCTGAGCACGGCGGCGACGGCCAGAACCAGCCCGGCCATCACGAAGCCACCGACCCAACGTGCGTGACGTCTGCCCTTCATGGCGTCGTGCCTTCCTTCGGAGGTGATGCCGCGGCTGTACCGGCGGCGCCGCGCGTCAGGAAGCTGCGCACGGTCGGGTCGGTGCTGGTCTCGAGGAGCCGCCGCGGCGGGCCGCCGGCGATGGCGGTGCGGCGCTCGGCGTCGAGGAACACCGAGTCGGTGCCGATGGCGAAGATGCTGTCGAGGTCATGGGTGACCACGACGATCGTGGTGCCCAGGCTGGCGCGCAGTTCCAGGATCAGGTCGTCGAGGCGCCGGGCGCTGATCGGGTCGAGGCCGGCCGAGGGCTCGTCGAAGAAGAGCAGGTCAGGATCGAGAGCCATGGCCCGGGCCAGGCCGGCACGCTTCTGCATGCCGCCGCTCAACTCGGACGGCAGGAAGTCCTCAAAGCCCGCCAGGCCCACCAGCGCCAGCTTGGCCGAGACCAGCTCGCGAATCTCGCCCGGAGCCAGGGCCGTGTACTCCTGCAGCGGCAGCGCGACATTCTCCGCCAGCGTCATCGACGACCACAGCCCGCCGCTCTGATAGAGCACCCCGCAGTGACGCATGATGGCGTCGCGCTCGGCCGGACTCGCCGCCCAGAAGTCCTTGCCGCGGTGCAGAACACGCCCCGCCGACGGCGGACGCAGGCCGATGAGATGACGCAGCAGGGTGCTCTTGCCACAGCCGCTGCCGCCCATGATGACGAAGGTCTCGCCGGGCGCGATCGCGAAGGTCAGGTCCCGCAGCAGCACGCGCTCGCCGTAGGAGAGGCGCAGGCCCTCCACGGCGAGGTGCGGCAACGTTGCGCTGGACGCAGCGGCAGACACGCGCGGCATCTCCTCAGATTCCGATGACATCGCAGAGGATGGTGATGATAGCGGTGGCCACCACGATCCAGACGATGCCGGTGACCACGGCACTGGTGGCGGCCTGGCCGACCTCGGCGCTGCTGCGGCCGCACTGCAGGCCGCGACGGCATCCCGACAGCGCCACCAGAACCCCGAAGACCAGACTCATGAACAGCCCCACGGCCAGGTCGCTCAGACCCACGGCCTTGACGGTCTCGTTCCAGTACTGCGTCAGGTTGATGCCCATCAGGCCCACCCCGACCACGCCGCCGCCAAGGACGCCCATGGCATCGGCAAAGAGACAGAGCACCGGCATCATCAGCGTCATCGCCAGCAGCCGCGGCACCACGAGGAACTCCACCGGGTCGAGGCCCATGGTGCGCAGGGCGTCGACCTCGTCGT
>JAGVUW010000560.1 GCA_019136035.1 Verrucomicrobiota bacterium
GCGCATGACGTCGGCCTGGGCCAGGGTGAAGCCGGCGACGGCCTGGCAGACCTGCATGATCTGCTCCTGGTAGACCATGATGCCGTAGGTCTCCGAGAGGAGCTGCCGCATCTCGGGGGTCTCGTATTCCGGGGTCTCGCGCCCGAACTTGCAGTGGATGAAGGTCGGGATGAACTCCATCGGCCCCGGGCGATAGAGCGCCACCAGGGCGATGATCTCCTCGAGCTTGCTGATGCCGAAGCTGCGGCAGAGGTCCTGCATGCCGCCGGATTCGAGCTGGAAGACGCCGACGGTGTTGCCGTGGTTGAGCAGCTCGTAGGTGCGGGCGTTGTCGAGGGGGATGTCATCGGCCCGCAGCGCGACCTCGCCGCGCGCCTCGATCATCTCCAGGGTGTCCTCGATGACGGTCAGCGTCTTCAGCCCCAGGAAGTCCATCTTCAGGAGGCCGAGCTCCTCGCAGGGCGCGGCCGGGAACTGGGTGATCCACTCGCGGTTGGCGCCGCGGGCCAGGGGCACGATGTTGTCGAGGGGCTGATCGCCGATGATCACGCCGCAGGCATGGATGCTCTGGTTGCGGTTGAGGCCCTCGAGGACACGGCCGCGCTCGAAGACCTGCCGGGCCCACTCGGTGGACTCGTGGAGGGCCTTGACCTCGGGGATCTCCAGGGCCTTGGTCAGGGTCATCTTCGGATCGGTCGGGATGAGGGCCGCCAGGCGGTTGACGTCGGCGACCGGGATGCCCATGACGCGGGCGACGTCCTTGAGCACGGCCTTGGCCTTGAGGGTGCCGAAGGTGCCGATCTGGGCGACGCTGCCCGAGCCGTACTTGCCGCGGACGTACTCGAGGACCTCGCCGCGGCGGCGCTCGCAGAAGTCGATATCGAAATCGGGGGGCGAGACGCGGTCCGGGTTGAGGAAGCGCTCGAAGAGCAGGCCATAGCGCAGGGGGTCGAGGTCGGTGATGCCGGTGAGGTAGGCGACGATGCTGCCGGCGCCGGAGCCGCGCCCGGGCCCGACCGGGATGCCCTGCCGGCGGGCGTAGTTGATGAAGTCCCAGACGACGAGGAAGTAACTGACGTAGCCCATGCGGTCGATGATGTCCAGCTCGTAGGTCAGGCGCTCGAGGATGGTCTGCCGGCGCGCCGCGTCGGGCTCGTCCGGCCCGGCCGGGACGTAGGACGCGTTCTCGGGTTCGTGGAGGGCGTAGCGCCCGGGCAGGTTCTCCAGGCAGATGGCGCGCAGGTAGGCCTTGCGCACCGGGCAGTGCAGGTTGGCGGCGTCGTCGCTGCCGTCCGGCAGGCGGTAGACCGGGTAGTGGTTCTGGCCGAGCGGCATCTTCACGGCGCACTTCTCGGCGATGCGGACGGTATTGCTGATGGCCTCCGGGCAGTCGGCGAAGATGGCGGCCATCTCGGCGCCGGACTTGACGTAGAACTGGTCGCCGGAGAAGCGCAGGCGCTTGCTGTCGGCGAGCTGGCTGCGGGTGCCGATGCAGAGCAGGGCGTCATGGCCGACGTCGTCGCCCGGCTGGAGATAGTGCGCGTCGTTGGTGGCGACCAGGCCGACGCCATACTCGCGGGCCAGGCGTTTCAGGGCCTGGTTGACCTGGCGCTCGAAGGTGAGGAGCTGGCGGTACTCCGGGTCGGTGATCTCGGCCATGGAGAGCGTCGGCGGGGCGTGGTACTGCAGCTCCAGGTAGACGTCGTCCTTGCCGAAGGTCTCGATGAAGAACTCGAGGGCCTCGCGAGCCTTGTCCTCGCGCCCGTGCAGGATGCTGTCCGGTATCTCGCCGGCGACGCAGGCCGTCAGGCAGACCAGGCCCTGGTGATACTGACGCAGGGCGTCGCGGTCGAGGCGCGGCTTGTAGTAGATGCCCTCGTCGCTCCAGGCGATGCGGTTCAGGTGGCAGAGAGTCTGATAGCCGGTGAAGTCCTTGGCGAGCAGGACGAGGTGGTGCCGGGTGGCGTCGCTGCGGTCGGCGATACCGCTGGGGGTGGTGTAGAACTCGCAGCCGATGATGGGCTGCAGGCCCTGCTTGCTGGCGGTGCGGTAAAGCTCCATGGCGCCGAACATGTTGCCATGGTCGGTGACGGCCACGGCCTTCTGGCCGAGGGCCTTGACCCGCTCGCACAGCCGGCTGATCTGGCAGGCGCCATCGAGCATGCTGTAGTCGGAGTGCAGGTGCAGATGCACGAACTCCGGACCGACCGGCGCCGCGGCGGGCGCCGTCGCCGCCGCCGCCGCCGCCGCGTCAGCGTCGGGGCTGTCCGTCGCCTCGTCGGCGTCCGTGGTGAGGTCGTCATCGGTCACCAGGAGGTCGTCGCTAAAGAGGTCCTCGGTGAACTCCGAGGCAGGCCTGACGGGGGCGGTGTCCATAGGGGTGCGCGGTCCTCAGCGGTCTCGGTTCGTCGCCGCCGGCGGGGGGCCGATGCGGGCGTGCGGGATCCCTAAACGGTAACGCCCGCGGCCGGGCTGTCCATGCCGGCCGTCGCCAAAAA
>JAGVUW010000145.1 GCA_019136035.1 Verrucomicrobiota bacterium
CCACCGCCGCCGCGTCGAAAGCCGCCGCCTCGCGCTCCTCGATCGTGATCGCGTCCACCGGACAGCCGCTCAGGCAGTCGCCCAGGCCGTCGCAGTAGATGTCGCTCACCAGCTCGGCCTTGCCGTCGACCATCTGGATGGCGCCCTCGTGGCAGGCATGAACGCACTTGCCGCAGCCGTTGCACTTCTCGCGGTCGATATGGACGATCTTGCGCTTCATGGCTCTATCCTTTAATTAGGGGTGTCAGGAGGCCGCCTGACGCAACCCCGCCGCCGTCGGCCCGGCCTTGGGCCGCCACACATCCGCCAGGGTCGTCCGCGCCAGGTGCTCGCGGGCTTCCTGGTTCATCCCGTGCAGCACTCGGCCCAGGACGCAGCAGTGACCGTCGCAGATCGGCTTGTCCAGGAGGCACTCGCTCGTCTGCAGCGGGCCGTCAATCGCTTCGTATACCGCCAGGAGCGTCACCGCCGCCGCCGGCCGCGCCAGACGCACCCCGCCATGCGGACCGCGCTCGGTCTCGACCAGGCCGGCCCGGCTCAGCGCCTGCAGCACCTTCACCAGATGCGCCTGCGAGGCGCCGATGCGCTCACCCAGCTCCCGGGTGCGCACCCGCTCGCCCTCGGCCTGCGCCAGCAGCATCGCCGCGTGCAGACCCAGACTCGCCGCTTCTGATACTCGTATGAGACCCGCCATGATGCCCGCCTTATTCTGGGGTTGTGGTATAAGAATAACACATTATCCGGAGAGTTCCAGTCGCGCCGCGGGAAAAAAGTGCGGATGGGAGCGATGAGGACGAGGATGGAGATGGTGGACGAGGACGAGGGGGTCGGCGCTTCCTCCGTTCGTTGTCGTGATCCTAGTCCTGATCCTCGTCCTCCGGCCTGGGGCTGCCCGGGGAGACGAGGACGAGGAGGAGGGGGTCGGCGCTTCCTCCGTTCGTTGTCGTGTTCGTTGTCGTGATCCTTGTCCTGATCCCTATCCTCCGGCCTGGGGCTGCCCGGTACCGACAATGATCACGACAAAGACCATGACAACGGGAGCTCCCACCCCGGAGGGGTGACAGATCGTAGCCGGGGGTCGCGCGCCAGCCCGACCCCCGGAAGCACGAACCCAGCAACGCTGCACCCTGGAGGGGTGCTAGAAACGCCGCCGACCGAGGCCCTGCTCAGGGGGGGACGCTTCGACGACACGGCTGACGACGCGGCCTTCAGGCCGCCCGTCGGTCCTCCCTGCGCCGCTTTCAGGGCAGGCGGCAGCGCCAGAGGTCGGCCCCGGAGCCGTAGTACAGGACGCCGTCGCCGGTGACGAGGAAGCCATGGACGCCGGTCAGGGAGGGGTGGCTGCCGACGATGCGCACGGCGTTGTCCGCGGGGTCGTAGGCGAAGACGGCGCCGTTGCCGATGCCGTAGACGATGCCGCGGGGGCCGACGGTGGTGTCGTTCAGCATGGGGAAGGCGGCGGGTGCGGCCGGGAGGTCGCCGGTGCTCAGCACCTGCCGTTTCGCGGGGTCGAAGAGGTAGTACCTGTCGCCGGCGAGGCCGAAGACGCGGCCATCGTTGAGGCGGACAGCGCGGCCGTAGGTGCGCGTGCCGGGGACGGGCTTGCCGGACCAGGTCATGGCGGCCTTGGCGGGATCCCAGAGGTAGATCGCGGCCTCGTCGGCCAGGGGTATGGCGCTGCTGCCGCCGCCGACCGAGGCACAGGCCAGGATCTCGCTGGTCTCGGGCAGGGCGGTGAGGTAGGTGAGGCTGAGGTTGGGCAGGGGGCAGGGCCAGTGCTTCCAGGTGCGTGTTTCCGGGTCGACCTGGACCAGGGCGCCGCCGAGGCGGCCCTTGGCGGGGGTGGTCCCGAAGTAGAGCTTCCCATCGGGTCCGCGTTCCCACTGGTTGGGGCGTTCCTGGCCGGGCACCGAGGCGGCGATGCGGATCGGGTTCTGGTGGGCCTTGCGGGGCTGGTCGGGATCGAAGAGGTCGATATGGCAGCCCATGTAGCTGGCGAGGTAGAGGCCGCCGCGGTCGGGGATGATGTCGTAGATCTGGAAGGCGCCGTGGGCGATCATGCCATGGCTCTGCATGGCGCCGGTCGCGAGGTCCATGGACCACAGGAGCCCGGGGAAGAGCCCGCCGCCCCAGAGGCGGCCCTGGTACTCGCAGGCGACGCTGTAGATGGTGACCGGTCGGCCCTCGTAGGCGACCGGCACGGCGCGCCGTTCGCCGGCGGCATTGGCGAGGGTGAGGGCGCCCTCGGCGGTGAGTTCGACGACGGTGTCGTCGCCGGCCTGGAGGCGCGTCCTGTCGACGCGTTCCGGCGCGGCGGGTCCGGGCTCAATGCGGTCCGGGTGGCAGCGGAAATCGGTGGTGCCGATGCGGCCGTAGACATGCCCATCCTCGCCGGTCCAGATCGTCGGCGAGCCCTGCGCCTCGGTGAGGTCCGGCGGCAGGATCTGCCGGCGGGCGCCGGTGGCGGGGTCGACATGCCAGAGTTCGCGGTGGTGGAG
>JAGVUW010000297.1 GCA_019136035.1 Verrucomicrobiota bacterium
GCGGTCAGGCGGCCGCGGTGGCGTCTGCGGCGGCGCTCCCGGCGGTGGCGCCGGTGCTGATTCCCGAGTGGTGGTCGCGGCAGGCGGTGTGCACGACGCCGCGGGCCACCCCGGCGGCGCCGGTCATCGACGGTAACATCACCTACCGCGAGTGGTACCACGCCTCGTCGGTCGGCGGCTTCATCGAGGTGGCCACCGGCAATGTCTCGAGCCAGGACGTGCGGCTGTACACCTGCTGGGACGACACCCATGTCTATCTGGCGATGAAGGTCGACCGGCCGCCGATGCATCCGACGCCGCGGGCCACCTTCCTGCCCGGCCGCCACGACCACCTCTGGTGGAAGGACGACAACGTCGAGCTGGTCATTCAGCCCGGGCGGCGCGAGCGCGGCAACGCGCATTTCTACGCCCTGGCGGTGAACTCGGTCGGGGCCTGGAGCGTGATGCGCGGGGCTCTGGACGGTGCCGGCGGCGATACCGCGTGGCCGTGTTCGTGGCGGGTCGCGGCGACGCGTCAGGGCCTCGAGCACTGGGCTGCCGAGGTGGCCATACCGATTGCCGACCTGGAGGGCTGCGAGCGGCCGGGTCCGGGCGCGGTGTGGTTCATGGACGCGATGAATCAGCAGGTGACGCCGGCCAAGCGCATGGTCGACCTCGGCCTGATCTGGAACCTGAATCGGCACGGCTACCGCAGCACGGTGCTGCCGGCCTTCGTCTTCGTCGAGCACGGCCCCGTGGCGCGGCCGCACGGCATCGGGCGGCTGCCGGTGAGCGCGGCGCAGAAGGCCGCGGGCGAGGCGACGGTCGGCTCGCGGATGGTCTTCTGCAACACCGGCACGACGCCGATCGCCCTCACCGCGCAGATGCAGCTCTTCAAGGCCGCGGCCGAGCGTCCGCCGGGGGCGCTGGATCTGTTCACGGCCTGGGACATCATCCAGCACATCCGTGAGACCGGCAAGCCGTGGCTCGATCCGAAGCAGGAGGTCCAGGCCTTCCGCAGCGAGGCCGACATCCTGCGCGAGCTCAACGAGCGTTACCGGTTTGTTAAGGAACACCACGGCGAGGTGGTGGTGCCGCCGCGCGGCGACACGGCCGGCGCGGCCTACAGCCCGCTCGAGGAGCCGCTCTCCAGCGGCGAGTACATCGTGGCCTGGCGCTATGCCGATGCCGCGACCGGCGAGGTGCTCAGTGCGCAGGTGGTGCCGTTTGCGGTGTTGCCGGGCCTGCGCGTGACGCTGCGGCCGTACTTCCTCACCCACGGGCGCCTCCGCGCCGAGGCGTCGCTCGAGAATCTCGTCGTCAGCGCCACCGACCGCGTGGCCTTCGAACTGCGCGTCGGCGATGCGGTCCTCGACGCGGGCGAGGCGCCGGTGGTGCCGGGCGCCGAGGCGGTGCACGTCTACCTCGACTGCCGCGAGGTCCAGCCCGGGTCGACGGCGACGGTGACGGCGCGGCTTCTGCGGAGCGACGGCGCCGAGGCGCTGCGCAACTCGGCCGTGGTGACGCGTCCGCCGACGCCGTCGTGGTTTGGCAACCGCATCGGCCGCTCGGCGGTGGTGCCGCCGCCGTTCGAGCCGGTGCGGCCGGACGGCGACCTGTCGGCGCGCGTGTGGGAGCGCCGTCTGACGATTGGCGCGGCCGGCCTGCCGTCGAGCGTCGTTGCACGCGGCAGCGAGCTGCTGGCGCGGCCGATCGCCCTCGATGCCGGCGACGCCGCGGTGGCCATGCCGCCGGTGCGCGTCGCCACGACCGACCGCGATGCCGAGTTCGCCGCCGTCGGCCGCATCGGCGCGGCGGCGGCCCGGATGCGCACCGTGCTGCACTACGACGGCACGGCGCGCTTCGACCTCACCCTCGACCCCGGTGCGGCCGAGGTCGTCCTGCCGCGGCTCATCCTGGAGATCCCCATGCAGGACACCTGGGCGGTCCTCGCTACCCATCACGCCACTCGGACCGACCCGCAGCGGGCGCGCAGCACCGGCTTCGCCGGGAGTGTCGACGAGTGGCTGGCGGCCTATCCCGACGGCGCCATACCCTTCTCCTACGCTGTCTTCGTGGGCACCGAGGACCGCGGCCTGCAGTGGTTCTGCGAGAGCGACCGCGGCTGGGCCAACGCTGACGAGGAGCGCGTCATACGCATCGTCCGCGAGCCCGGCGCGACGGTGCTGCGCATCGCCGTGGCCGACGCGCCGCTGGCCCTCACCGCGCCCTGGACCTTGACCTTCGGCCTG
The DNA here is from genome assembly GCA_019136035.1 of Verrucomicrobiota bacterium. Lineage (GTDB taxonomy): Bacteria > Verrucomicrobiota > Lentisphaeria > Oligosphaerales > JAFGRS01 > JAGVUW01. The sequence continues at coordinate 2,232 of JAGVUW010000297.1, forward strand.
ACCGTGACCCCGGTCAAGGACACGCGCGCGAACCGCGCCGTCTTCCGTGCCGCCGAGGGGCGCCCCTACGACGAGGACGGCCTCGGCTCGCCGGACTTCCGCAAGGCCGCGCACGACGCCTACGCAGCGCGCGGCATCAACGCGGTGAGCATCTACATGACCGACGACAACCACTTCGGCTGCCCGCGCATGTACAACCCGGCCCAGGAGGCGAAGGTCCGCGCCTACGTCGACCTGGTGCACCGCCGCGGCTTCCGCATCACGCCGACGGGGCGCGCTACACCATCGAGGAGTGCGGCCTGGATGGCGTCTACGGCGACGCCTTCTCCATGCCGCGGCTGCTGCAGAACGAGCTGGAGGGCTACGCCTGGACGGACCGCGCGGGCCGGCCGCGGGGGACCTACGGGATCTGGGCCATCCGCGAGTTCATCGAGAGGCTCTACGTCTTCTGCCATGTCGAGTCGTCGCGGCCCGCCATCGTGCGCAACCATACCAACGAAGAGGTCTACGCCATCGGCGGCTTCACCGACGAGCGTGTCACCGGCGAGGGCCAGTACCACGCCGGCGACACCCTGCTCGGGGTGCACAGCCCGAGCGCCTGCCGGGCCAACTTCATGACGCACCTCAACGGCGTCCACACCGTCGGGCTCTGGTGGAATTACCACAAATTGCCGGTGACGCGCAACGAGATGCACGCCATGTTCCTTCTGCACGACGTGCCGATGGCGGTCGGCGGCGGCATCGTGCAGTACTACGGCAACCAGATCGGCTACGGGCGTTTTGCCCGGCCGTGGGTGCACCTGCGGCAGGTCCGCGCCGCCTTCGACGGGGCGCGCTTCACCGGCTACTGGCAGGACCCGGGCGTACGCTGCGAGCCGCCCGGGCCGCTGGCCAGCACCTGGGTCGGCCCCCAGGCCGGGCAGGCCCTGGTGGTGGTGTCGAATCTCCCGAAGGTGCCGTGGTCCGGCACCGTCATCCTCGACCGCGGCCGCCTCGGCGTCGCGCCCGATGCCGAAGCGCGTGATGCGATGGTCGACGAGCCGATTCCGGCCGAGGCCGGCGGGCTGCCGCTCGAGATCCAGCCGCAGCGCTACCGCCTGATTCTCGTCGGCGCCCGGGTGCCGATCCCCGAGAAGGCGCGCCGCACCGATGACGACGCCGCGCCCTGAGGTCACGCGGCGCGTCGACGTTGAATAAATCGCCCGATGCTGTCGTTCCAGTGGTCAGAACGCCGAAGAAGTCACCGGCCGCCGGTCCGCCGGCAAGGCCCGCAAGCGAAGGAGGACAGCATCATGAGGACACTGCGACACATCCTGCTCACCGGCGGCATCGCCCTGGGTACCCTGGCTCTGGTTCCGGCCGCTCAGGCGGGCCGTGTCCACATCGGTGGCGGCGTCGTCTTCGGCGGTCACAGCGGCGACAGCATCTGGCAGGTCGGCATCGGCACTGGCGGTGTCGGCATCGGCGTGGCGATCGGCGCTCCGGCGCCGGTGGTCGTGCACCGCCCGGTAGTGGTGGAGCCCGTGCCGGTAGTGGTGCATCACCCGGTGGTCGTGCATCGCCCGGTGGTGGTGGCGCCGGCGCCGGTGATCGTGCATCACCCGGTGGTCGTACATCGCCCGGTGGTGGTGGCGCCGGCACCGGTGATCGTGCATCGCCCGGCGCCGGTGGTGTGCTACAGCGTGCCGCGGCCGCAGGTGGTGACGGTTGGCTACGGCTACCACCACGGCTACCACCGCGACTACCGCGGTCACGGTCGCCGGCACTGAGCGTCGCCTGCGCCCGGTGTCGGTCCTGAGGCCCCCGGTTTGCGGTCCCCGCGGGGATCCGCCGCCGGGGGCCTCGCGCTACTGCCCGCCAGGGACGTGTTTTCCTGAAACGTTTCTGATCTTCGACCCGCAGGAGGGCAAACGTCCAACGCTGAGTCCACTCCAAAAAGGCTTATTGCGTATCGTCCTCGTCCTCGTCCTCGTCCTCGTCCCTCGTCGTCGTCCCTCGTCGTCGTCCCTCGTCCTCGTCCCTCGTCGTCGTCCCTCGTCGTCGTCCTCG
>JAGVUW010000318.1 GCA_019136035.1 Verrucomicrobiota bacterium
TCAGGCGCGGCCGCTGAGGAGGGTTTCGACCAGGAGGTCCTCGAAGGCCTCCAGGTCGCGCCAGGCCGTCGCCACCGAGAACAGCGCCCCGCCGGGTTCGACGGCGGTGGTGCCGTCGTCGCGGATGCCGAGACGCAGCGGCACCCGCTCCAGGAGCGGCGTCTCGCCGGGACCGGCCAGGTAGACCGCGACCGTGTCGAACAGCACGCTGCTCTCGGTCAGCGCCGCCAGGGTGGCCTGGCCCGACCACAGGCGCCAGTTCTCCAGAACCGCCTGCACCAGCACGTCGTCGGCGCGCTTCAGGCGCTCCAGACGCGCCCCGCGCAGCCGCACCAGGCCGCAGGTGTCCAGCGGCGTGATGACCGCCTCGCGCCAGGGCGCCAAGAGCGCCGCACGCGCCGCCGCGACGTCCACCTTGACATTCCATTCCGGGCACACCGGGCCGCCGTGGTAGCCGCGGTAGACGGCGCCCTGCATGCCGACGAAGCGGGCCCGCCCGGCGATGGCCGGCTCGCGCGCCAGCGCCGCGGCGACAGTCTCGGAAGGGCCGATGGAGATCAGGGTGATCGGCTCGGGCGAGGCCATGATGACGTCGATCAGCGCCTGCACGCCGTCGGCATGGACTGGTCCGCCATGCCGGGCGAGGTCGTACGACTCGACCCACGCCGCCTGCTTGCCGCTGCCGTCGAGCCCGCCGGCACCGAGGCCGACCGGGACCTCACCGCGGCCTGCGGTGGAGAGCAGGCGCGACGCCAGGCGGGCGCGGTACTTGGCCTTGCCATACGTCGTTGTCACCAGCCGCAGGTCGAGCCGCGGGCAGCGCAGGAGCATGGCCAGGGCCCAGGTGTCGTCGATGTCGTCGCCGATGTCAGTGTCCAGAATCACCGGCACACGGTGCGGGATGTCGTCGGATGTGCGCGGCGCGCTGGCGGAAGCGAGTGTCATGGCCCGGTCTCCTCGAGGGGTAGGCGAGCCTCGACCATAGACCCTCCGCGGGAGTCGTCAAGGCCCGCCCCGGCCGGCGCCGGGAAGCGCCATGATCGCTGCCGCGGCCACCCTCCTGTGGAAATCGACCGCGATTTCCATGGTGACATGATCGGGGCCAGCAAGTGCCCCGCGGGCGCTGAAGGGGTGCCAGATCGTAGCCGGGGGTCGCGCGAGAGCCCGACCCCCGGAATCGCAAACCCACGAACCACGCACCCTGGAAGGGTGCCAGAGCCGTAGCTCGGAGCAGCCCCGTCAGGCGCCAGGTCGGGGCGGCAGAAGTGCCCGAGTGGCGCTATGGTCTCTCTGATGGCGGCGACGCGGCGCGAGAGGAGGATCAGCATGATGGCCATGGCACCCCTGGACTACGGGCGGTCGTTCCTGATCGGTCGCAGCGAGTTCAACCAGGTACGCTTCTGGGTCGAGTCGCGGACGCGCATCCTCGACGAGGACACCGGCGCCTTCGAGGACTACCTCCAGTGCGGCTCGTGCAAGAGCGAGGACACCTTCGCTGAACGCGACCTGTTCTACCCCGACAACTACGACTTCCTGCCGATCTTCGGGCCTGAGCGCGGCGTCATCTTCCGACGCAAGGCCTGGCTGAATCCGAACTACCGCAGTTGCCCGGCCACGCGCGACATGTGGGGCGGCCCGATCCAGCACCTGGTCGCGCCGCCGGCCGAGGAGCTATCGACCACGGTGGCGGTGCTGGCCGCGACGCACGCCTTCCGGCCGCTGGTGGCGCAGACTACCTTCCGCGATGCCGCGGCGCGCCTGCGGGCCATCGTCGAGTACCCCATCAAGACCATGAATACCCACGCGGCGCGGCAGTGTTACCAGGTCGACACCGGCCCGGTGGCATGGCCGGACCTGTCGCGCTGGCGGTCGCAGTCGGTGGAGGCGATCGAGCTGGCCTTCATCGCCTTCAACCGCGCCGACGCGGCCGAGGTGGTGATCGAGGGCCCGACCGCGGCGACGCCGCCCGGCGCGGTCGACGGTGGCGTGCGGGTGTACCACTACTCGCGCCGCCTGGCCCTGGCGGCCGAGAACCGCCTCTACGCCCTGGCCTGAGGGCGCTCCCGTGGCCGGCCGGACGGGCTTTCCCCGCGGGCGGCCGTAGCGGCGCCGTCGGCAGCAACGGAGGACTTGTCATGCAGCGCCCGAATATCCTCTACCTACACTCACACGACACCGGCCGTTTCATCCAGCCCTACGGCCATGCCGTGGCGACGCCGAATCTGCAGCGCCTGGCCAGCGAGGGCGTGCTCTTTCGGCAGGCCTTCACGGTCAATCCGACCTGCTCGCCGAGCCGGGCCTGCCTGCTCACCGGGCAGTGCGCCCACCGGAACGGCATGCTCGGCCTGGCCCACCGCGGCTTTGCCCTCAACGACTACCGCCAGCACCTCATCCATACCCTCCATGCGCAGGGCTACACCTCGGCCCTCGCCGGCGTCCAGCACATCGCCCACGGCCCGGACGCCTGGCAGACCATCGGCTATCGCCAGTGCCTC
>JAGVUW010000010.1 GCA_019136035.1 Verrucomicrobiota bacterium
CGCCCGGACATGCGCAGGGATGCGCATGCCACATCCAGAAGCCGGCGCCACAGGGCGCCCGGACATGCGCAGGGATGCGCATGCCACATCCAGAAGCCGGCGCCACAGGGCGCCGGGACATGCGCAGGGATGCGCATGCCACATCCAGAAGCCGGCGCCACCGGGCGCCGGGACATGCGCAGGGATGCGCATGCCACATCCAGGGGCCGGCGCCACAGGGCGCCCGGACATGCGCAGGGATGCGCATGCCACATCCAGAAGCCGGCGCCACCGGGCGCCGGGACATGCGCAGGGATGCGCATGCCACATCCAGAAGCCGGCGCTCCCGGGCGCCGGTGCGTCGTGCGGCCTGAGGGAGTATACTGACGCCGAGGCAGGGGAGCTCGCGGGCGGTGCGCGCGGGCCGCAGCCAGCCGTGCCTCCGGGCACGTATCGGGAGAGAGCTCATGATGACGTCACGCCTTCTTGTTGCCGCCTTGGCGATAGCATTCTCCGTGCGAGCGGAGCCGATCAGAGCCAGCACCTTCGGGTACGACCCCGCCGACGCCACCGAATGCCTCCAGAAGGCGATCGACTCCGGCGCCAGGCAGGTCCTGGTCGACCAGACCGGGAGTGAGTGGCTGGTGCGGCCGCTCAGGCTGTCGAGCGATCTGGAGCTGATCATCGGCGAGGGCGTCACCGTCCGCGCCAAGCCAGGCGAGTACAAGAGCCGCTATGAGTCGATGATGGTTGCCGACGGGGTGAAGAACCTGGTCCTCCGCGGCGAGGCCGGAGCGGTCCTGAAGATGAACCGCAAGGACTACTGGGACTTGGAGCGCTACCCCCATTCCGAGTGGCGCAATGCCGTGTCGCTGCGCGGCGTCACCAACGTCGAGATCCGCGACCTGACGATCGAAGAGAGCGGCGGTGACGGCATCTACATCTGCGGCAACCGCAGGCAACCGGCGTCCAAGGACCTGCGCTTCACCAACCTCACCCTGCGCGGCAACCACCGGCAGGGCATCAGTGTGATCAGCGCTGAGGACATGCTGATCAAGGGCTGCCGTCTCCTGGACACCCGCGGAACGCCGCCCCAGGCCGGCATCGACTTCGAGCCCAATGGTCCCTGGCAGCGCCTGACCCACTGTCAGGTGGAGGACTGCACCTTTGCCGGCAATGCTTCTGCCGGGCTGCTGATCCATATCGGGGCGCTGAACAGCGCCACCGCCCCGGTCTCGATCGACATCCGCAACTGCCGTTTTGAGAACAACAGCGGCGGCATCTCCGTCGAGACCAGCGGCCACAAGCCGTCCGTCGCCGGCCAGATCACGATCAGCGACTGCCGGGTCGCGAACGAACGGTGGCAGACGCTGAAGCTGAACAACCTCGAGGAGACCGGCCTGGCGGTTACGTTCAGAAACGTCGTCATCGACAATCGCGGCAACAGCAGACCGGCGATCGCCCTCTCGACCAGCAAGTACGTCGATTTTGGCAACCTGCATTTCGACAACGTGAGGGTCATCGAGGACCGTCCGCGCGCGCCGATCGTGGTTCAGGGGATGGGTGCGGCCGGCCTGACCACGGTCACCGGGGATATTCGTGTGCAGGTTGCGGACCAGCCCGAGGCGCCGTTTGACCTGGCCGGGATGACGGCGGCCTATCCCCCGCGTCCCGAGCTGAAGGACTTCACGGCCCTGCCGTTCCGGCCGGACATCCTGACCGCGGCGCCTGGGTCCAAAGGCGTTCCGACCCAACCCCTGAACCTGCGCGGCCTCAATACCTTCGTTCAGTACGTGCCGGCCGGCGGCGAGGTCGACGTACGCTTCACGACCACCCCTGTCCGTGGTATCCCGGATGTCCCGATCACGGTGAAAGACAGCACCGGGATCGTGATCGACGAGATCCGAGCCGGCCCCGGCGAGACGGCCTACAGGCTGCGCAGCAAGAGCGGCGGCGTCCACTCGTTCGTCATCCGGGACAGCATCACCGCGGTGACGGTCACCTCCGAGGCACCGGGACAGGGCTTTGTCGCGGGCGCCGGGCAACTGCGGCTGTTCCACGGCGATTCGAAGCTGTTCTTCGTGGTCCCCGGCGACGCCCCGGATGTCAAGGTGGAGCTCTTTGCCGATGAACCGGTCGGCGGCGCGCTGATCGGGCCCGACGGCAAGACTCACGACAGGGTGACCCAGGTAGCCAACGGCATCAAGGTCCTTTATGCCAATCGCGCCCCCACCGCGGCACCCGAGATCTGGCAGGTGGAGCTCTTCAATGTCTCGGAAGACCACCGCATTCGACTCGGGGCGCCCCTCCAGCCGGTGGTCTCCACGGATCCCGCCAACTGCCTGGTGATCAGGCCGGACAGGCCCTTGGCAGAGTAGGTCCCCAGGCGTCAGCACGGCCTGCCGTGCGCCAGTGCACCGGCGAGTCTGGCGTGCTAGTTTCAGGTCGTGTCTTGCGTGGGTGGGCAGCGTGGCAGTCTGACGAGTGGCGTTGGGGTCATGGCCGCCGTT
>JAGVUW010000866.1 GCA_019136035.1 Verrucomicrobiota bacterium
CACCCGACGCCGGTGGCGCCACGCCGTTGGTGGCCGCCGCGCCGGTGGGGGAGGCGGCGGCAGGAGCGGCGGCGCCGGCCGTCCCGGTAGATGCGACCGCGGCGACGCGCGAGGCAGCCCCGTCGGCGCCAGGCCTGCGGCGGCCGCAGCCGGCCGGTATGGACTTCGTCGGGGCCGCGGCCGATCTGGCGCAGTACCTGAAGGCGCTGCCGCCGGCGGCGGTCGCCGACGAGCGCGAGCGCCTCGAGTTGATCGGCGACACGCGGGACTACCTCGTCAGGCTGATGACCTATGTGCCCTTCCTCGAAGGCCGCGAGACAACCGTCCGGCTGGTGGCCGGGGAACCGCTGAAGGGCTCCCTCGCCTACTGCAACCGGACCCAGCTCGGCCTGCGCCGGGCCTCCGACGGCGCCCTGCAGACGATCGCCTGGGCCGACCTGGCCTTCGACCAGATCGTCGAGTTCATGGACTTCTACATCCGCCTGCGCCGCGATCAGAGCGAGAGCCTGGGCGGTCCGCGCCAGGGGCAGGTCCGCAAGGAGGTCGCCGAAGACTGCCTGCGCGCGGCCGTGCTCTGCGACTGGTATGGCCGCGGCGACCAGGCCAAGCGCTTCGCCGGCCAGGCGGTCGCGTCCGACCCGTCGACGCGCCAGCGCCTGGCGCGGCTCCTGCCGGCGGCGGTGCCGTAGGGGCGGGGGGGCGAGAGGGCCGCGGGGACGCGGCCCTCGGGCTCGGGACACGGACCGACACGGACGAACACGGACCCACACGGACGGGCTCTACGGGCGCGGCGTCAGGCCGCGGCTTCCTGGGAGCGCCGAGCGTCGGCTCGGCTCCCTTCCGGGCGTCGGGCGTCGGGTCGGGCATTTCGTCGTTCGATGCGGTTGCGTTCCCTGGTTTTGACCGTTATGGTAGTTAATTCGGTCCCGTCGTCGTTGCGGCATGGCGTCATTGGGCGTCGCTGCGGGCCTGTTGCCTGGCAGTGGCTGTGACGGACGGGGAACCAGACTGAGGCACTAGAGCTGACATGGCAACCAACACCAACCAACCCGTGCATCTCGATCTCGACAACATGCCCAGCATGGAGCAGTTGCTGGAGCAACAGGCCACCAAGGCCGCCTTCCAGGAAGGCCGCATCATCACCGGCAAGATCGCCGAGAAGCGTGACAACGGCGTACTGCTAGACATTGGTTACAAGGCCGAGGGCTTTGTCGACCGCGAGGAGTTCAAGGACTGGGAGAGCGTTGCGGTCGGGCAGGTCGTCGACGTCTACCTCGAGGAGATCGAGGACGAAGACAGCATGCCGGTCCTGAGTGTTCGCAAGGCCGAGTTGCAGAAGGCCTGGGACAACATTGTCGAGAACTACAAAGAGGGCAGCACGATCCGCGGTGCGATCCGTCACCGTGTCAAGGGCGGCCTGATTGTGGATGTGGGTGTCGAGGCGTTCCTGCCGGGCTCGCAGGTCGATCTCGGTCCGGTGCGGAATCTCGACGACTACGTCGGCAAGGAAGAGGACTTCAAGATCCTCAAGATCAACCCGGACCGCCGGAACATCGTGGTGTCGCGCCGCGAGCTTCTGGAGGAAGCGCGTGCCGAGCAGCGTGCCCGTCTGCTGTCCGAGCTGAAGCCGAACGAGATTCGTCGCGGTGTGGTGAAGAACATCACCGACTTCGGTGCGTTCGTGGACCTCAACGGCATGGACGGCCTGCTGCACATCACCGACATGTCCTGGGGCCGTGTGAGTCATCCCAGCGAGGTGGTGAAGGTCGGCCAGGAGATCGACGTGATGATCCTGGACGTCGACCGCGAGCGTCACCGCGTCAGCCTGGGTCTGAAGCAGAAGGAAGGCAACCCGTGGGACACGGTTGACGTCAAGTACCCGATCAACTCGCGGGTGAAGGGCCGTGTGGTGAATGTCATGCCGTACGGCGGTTTCGTGGAGCTTGAGGAAGGCATCGAGGGCCTGATCCACGTTTCCGAGATGAGCTGGACGAAGAAGGTGAACCGCGCCAGCGACGTCCTGCAGGTCGGTGACGAAGTCGAGGCGATGGTTCTGGATGTCCAGAAGGACGCCCGCAAGATCAGTCTGGGTCTGCGTCAGACCATGGAGAATCCGTGGGATCTGATTGCCCTGCAGTTCCCGAAGGGGACGAAGATCAAGGGCAAGGTGCGGAACATGACCAGCTACGGTGCCTTCATCCAGATCCAGGATGACATCGACGGCATGGTCCACGTCAGCGACATGAGCTGGACGCGCAAGATCAACCACCCGAGCGAAGTCCTGCAGCGCGGCCAGGAAGTCGAGGCGGTGATTCTGGACATCGACCCGAGCCAGCAGCGCATTTCGCTGGGCATGCGCCAGTTGATGGACGACACGTGGTCGAGCATCGAGCAGCACTACCACGTCGGCGACGTGGTCGAGGGCAAGGTGACGAAGCTGGCCTCGTTTGGTGCCTTTGTCGAGCTGGCGAACGGCGTCGACGGCCT
>JAGVUW010000525.1 GCA_019136035.1 Verrucomicrobiota bacterium
CGCCGATGCTCACGGCGCCGGCGCGGCCGGGGGCGGGCCCTCGATGCGACAGGCGACCTCGCCGTCGCGACGGAACCAGAGCGTCCAGGGACGCCCCTGGGCATCGACGATGCGGACGCCGTCCTCGGTCTCCGTGCTCAGCCGCGACGACGACGCCGGCAGCGCGGTCGAGGGCGCGGCGGCGTGCAGGACATGCAGAAAGCGGCAGGACGCCGTCGGCTCCGGGGTCGAGATCTCGAGGCGCCAGCGCCCGGTGACCTTGTACTGCTTCTCCCAGTCCGCCCCGCCCTCGAGTTCCCAGTTCCGCCCCGAGGCCCAGAACTCGCGCCCCGGGCCGCCCTCGAGGGTGATGGCAGCGCGCTCCGGGAGCAGGGTCTCGATGAAGAGCTGGCCGCCGTTCTCGGCCCGGAAGCGCTGCTCGCCGATGGCCTCGGGGCGATGCTGCAGGTGCAGGAGGAACTGCTTCGTCTGGCTGTCCTTGACGGAGGCGACGCGGTCGTAGATGACCAGATGGTCCGGCCGGATGTAGACGACCTGGCGCACCACCTCGCGCGACTTGGTCTCGGCGTAGCTGCGGGTGGCATCGGCGGCGGCGTAGACGTACCCCGGGCCGTCCTCGAGGGCCAGCAGCCGGGCCGCGGTCTTGTCCTTCTGGCCGCCGTGGTTGGGGTAGGTCTTGCCGTCGGGCTTGTAGCTCCAGGCCCGCCAGAAGTACGGCATCGGCTCGTCGGGCTCGTGGATCAGGATGGTGTTGTGCGCCACGCTCTGGGCCGCATAGGCGTGGTGGTGGTCGGTCTCGGTGCGGCTGCCGGCATCGAGGGCGAGGAAGCCCTCCTTATAGATGACAAAACTCAGTTCGTCGTAGTGCTGGTGGTTTGCCAGCGACGAGCCGCAGCGGAAGCTCACGTAGGTGTCCTTCGGCCCCCGGCCTGAACGCATCACCAGCAGACCGAAACTCGGCGCATGGAAGTACGGCGCCTCTGGCAGCGTCTCGACCGGCTGCGACACCGACGCCGGGTCGAAGCCGGTCAGCAGGAAGGGCACGAAGGGATACGTCGAGCCGAAGACATGATGGCGCGCCGGCAGCTCGGCGAGGACCGCGTAGGCCCGGCGGGCCTTCTCGGGGAAGCGCTGGCCATAGAAGTGAATCGACTGCGCCAGGTGGTCGTACATCAGGCCGCCGCTGATGGCGTTGGTGCTGTGCCCGACGTCGCCCCAGCCAAAGCAAAGGAAGCCCTCCCCCGGCCCCTTGCGGATCATGGCGTAGTCGAACCAGGTCGGGTAGTCGGCCATCTGCGTCCAGCGCGTCGAGAGGTCCTCGCCAAAGGCCGCCCGCCACGAGTGCAGGAAGAGGAAGGTGGCGTTGGGGTAGGCCCCGAAGGAGTAGGTGACGGTGATAGCCGAGAGCAGCCCGGAGCCGGCCGAGGTGCGTTCGCGGTGGTCCATCATCTCGACGAACAGCGCCGCGCCGCGCCGCAGGAAGTCGTCGCAGCGCGCGTCGTCGATGCCGTCGCCATGGCCGGCCAGGCCGGCGAAGTACATGAGCGCACGCTCGCCGTAGTTGCCATCCTGGGGTCCGCCGATGGTGCGACGGAAGGTATACTCGCCGCCGGGCTGGGCCTTGCTGATGTAGTCCAGGACCGGCAGCAGGAAGGCGCGGCGCTCGTCCGGGGTCATGGTGGCGTGGACCCAGTCGTAGGCCGCCAGGGCGTTGATGCGGGTGTCGCCGAGCAGGTCCATCCAGAGGTCATTCTCGGCCGTCCACTGCAGCACCTTCACGGCGAGCTGAAGATAGCGCCTGGCCTTGGCCGCGTGGGCCTCCTCGCCGGTAAGGAGGTAGAGGAGCGCGCAGCGCACCGCCTGGCGGCCGCCGTTGTACCGGAACAGGGAGTGGCCGTGCGTCCCCGGGCGGACATCGAGGCGGCCGTCCGGATGGCGTGGCACCGGGTCCTTGACGAAGGCCATCGGGGCGTCGTCGGGCAGCGCCTCGACCTCGGCCTTGAGCGCCTCGAATTCACGGGCGCAGGGCCCGGCCGCGCGCTCGCGCATCGCCGCGAGGCTCTCCCGGGTGAGGAAGAGCCGCGGGTGCTCGGGGCGCAGCCGTCCGACCCAGGCGGGGTCGGCCAGCAACCCGGCCTCGCCGCCGCAGGCCGCGACGCCGCACACACACCACACCAGACCGGAGACACGCCACAGCCTCATCGCCAGAACTCCAGATGCAACACGACGCCGGGAAGCGGAGGTAAGAGAGAGTCCCAAGGCAGCGGCGTCAAACCGCGGCGAACCGATGGCGCGATGCTTCCGTCGCGCCGGGACATGCGCAGGGATGCGCATGCCACATCCAGGACTCGGCGGAGCGGTTGCCGATCGCCCCGCGGCCTGGACAGCGCCGCCGACGGGGTCTACAGTCACCCAGGCCGCGGCGGCGCTCCGCGTGGCCGACGGGAGGACCCGACCACGATGCCACGACGACGCCTGCCGACGAGC
>JAGVUW010000065.1:0-6186 GCA_019136035.1 Verrucomicrobiota bacterium
AGATCGCGCGGACGTCCGACCCCCGCAGACGGTATTCCACCGCAGAGGACGCAGGGGTACGCAGAGGCGGGAAGGGTGAGGAGGATCGGCGCGCGCCATGGCGCCAGGGGGGAAGCTGATGAGGCGATGAGGCGTCCGGAGAGACCACGGACTACCGACTACCGAGACTGAACTCCGGACTCCCCTGGTGTGCGGCGGCGTCTTTGCCGTCCACTCTGTCCACCTCGTCCACGCTGTCCACCCCTGCCCACTCCCGCCGCCGCTGCCGCTGTGTTCTACCCGGCGCCCTCGCGCCGGACCATGCGCAGGGATGCGCATGCCACCTCCCATCCGGCGCCCCGGCGCCGGCGGGGCGGAAGTGGGCGCCACGCGCCGAGTGGCGCCCTGCCCCGGGACCGCCGAGCGTCGGCTCGGCTCCCCTCCGGGCGCCGTTCCCCGGCGCCCGGGGTCGCGCTCGGCTCGCGCGACCTGCCTGCCGCACCGGACCATGCGCAGGGATGCGCATGCCACCTCCCAGCCGGCGCCGGCAAGGCCCGTCCGTGCTACTATCCGTCAGAAACTTGCTCTACGGGCAAGTTTCTGGCTACAGACGTACAGTCCACAGACGCACAGACGCACCCTCCCCTTGGGTTGCGGGCAGAGCCCGCCCCAGGTCCGTCCGTGTCCCGAGCCCGAGGGCCGCGTCCCCGCGGCCCTTCAGGCCTGGGCCCACTCCACGGCGCCGGCCTCGACCATGATCGCCAGGTAGGCGTGAATCACTGCCGGGTCGATGGCGCCGCCGTGGACGAGGCGTTCGGCGATCTCGCCGACGGTGCGGTGGCCGTTGATCCAGGACCATATCCGCGCCGGCTTGGCGCCGTCGGCTGACAGCCTGTCCAGGCGATCCTTGAGGCCGCCCTCGAGCGCCGGTGCCGTCCAGCGGCGCCGCCGCGGAATGGCCTCAAGGCCATCGCCGGCGATCGCCGCCCGCGCCGGCAGGACGCCCTTGCCGCCGAGCAGCGTCCAGGCCTCGACCGCCTCGTTCTCGCCCCAGGCCGCCACCCGGCCGGACAGGCCGCGCAGGTCGGCCGCCAGGGCCGCATCGGCCGGCGCAAAGCGCGCCGTCTGCACGACCGCGTCCTGGGCCTGCAAGGAGAGATGACGCAGACGCGCCACCGCCGCCGCCGGCGCCGGCGCGGGCTCGAGAAGGGCGTCGTTCACCGCCGCCGCCAGACGGCGCTTCCAGTCCTGCACCGCCAGGCCGGCCAGCCAGCGCGCCTCGTCGGCCCCGGCGGTGGCCATCAGGTAGAGGTACGAGCCGAAGGCAATGGCCATGCGCCCGAGGGTGTTGGCGCTGATCTGGTGCGGGAGGTCCTGGTTGCTGTGGTAATGCCGGTCAGGCCAGGTCGAGACCTGCGGCGTCGGGATGTCGAAGAAGCCATCGGCAATGAAGGCGTCGTTGCCGAAGAAAGGCTCCGTATGCCAGGGGAAGATGGCGTAGTTGTCGGCCGTGAAACGCCGCGCCGGCTCGGCCGCGGCCGCCGCCAGGAGGGTCTGCATGAGGCCGTCAATGAAGGACGCATTCGCCTCCGGTGCCAGAAACAGCACCGCCTCACCGCCGCAGAGCGCGAAGTCCTGCCCGACCGAGTCGCAGCACAGCCCGGCGACGACGTTGCCCAGATCCTGGCGGCGCTGCTCGATGTACGGCAGGAAGCCCTCGACCTCGGTCGCATGCAGGAAGCGGATCGTGCGCCGCAACGGCGGCAGCACGCCGCGCCGGGTCAGGTCGCCGAGAATCCGCGCCATCTCAAGGCTCAGGCAGCACCCGGAGGCGTTGTCGCGCGCCCCGGGCTCGGAGAGATGCGCCAGGACCCAGACCTCCTCGTGCGCCAGGTCGGTGCCCGGCAGCGCTGCGTGCACCAGGTCCGAGACTCCCTCGACCATCTCGGTCTCGACCACCGCCCGCAGCCGCAGCGGCGTCGAGGCACTCCGGGCCAGGGCGCGCAGGCGCTGGCCCTGCCGCGGCGAGAGGTTGAAGCCGAACAGCGGCGGCGCCGAACGCCGTCCGGAGAAGATGGTCCACATGACCAGATCCGGGACATCCTGCGGCTCGCGGACCGGCGGATGCGCCGCCAGCCACGGCGGCGAGACGCAGTCGGAGACCAGCCCGATGCAGCCGGCCTTGTGCGCCGCCGCCGCGACCGTCGAGGGGAACTGATCCGTGAAGAGAATCCGGCCGGACCACTGCCCGGCGACCACACCGTCGATCGGCAGGAGGCCCTGCTGCACCACCACCTCGGCCTCGACACCACCGGGCGGCGTCGGCCGGCTGTTGCAGATCAGGCACAGCGGCTCGTCCGACCAGCGGCAGATCACGCCGGCCTCGGCCGACGGCGACACCACCGCCAGCTCGGCGCCGTAAGGACGCCACTCGAGGGGGTTGCGACGGCCGTTCATCCACTCGCTGCGATCGTCCGCCGGAAATGGATAGACCCGCGCGTCGCTGGCGCCATTCTCACGATAGCGCGACTCCAACAGCGCCGCGGCACGGTGCATACCCGGACCCGGTACCGTGCACCGGCACGACCAGTGGTTCCGGATGTCCTGGATGCAGACTCCCGGGTTGAACTCGCGGGCAATGGCGTCGATCAGCGGGCGAAGCATGGTGGCATTCCTCCAGACCGCAACACAGGCGCAGCCTCTGCGCCAGCATACCACGCCGCCCGCACCGCCGCCAGGCGCGGGAAGAGGGCGAACACGCCCGTGCGTCGGTACGTCGGTGGTCGGTGCGGCGGTGGAGGAGAGCCGGACGCCCGAGGCCCGAGCGCGGCGGCCTGGCTGGTGTGGGAGAGCGCGCGGAAGCGCGCCGCTCGAAGAGGGGATTCCACCGCAGGGGACGCAGGGGTACGCAGAGGGTACGAGGGAGAGGAGTTAACCACGAACGGCACGAACGACACGAACGGGAGAGGGCGAGCGCGAGAGGGCGAGTACGCCCGTGCGTCGGTACGTCGGTGGACGGTGCGGCGGTGGAGGAGAGCCGAACGCCCGAGGCCCGAGGCCCGAGCGCGGCGGCCTGGCTGGTGTGGGAGAGCGCGCGGAAGCGCGCCGCTCGAAGAGGGGATTCCACCGCAGAGGACGCAGGGGTACGCAGAGGCGGGGAGGGTGAAGAGGATGCCCTGGCGCGGTCGCGCGCGGACACGCGCCGCCCCCCCTCCAGAGTGGCACAGGCGTCTCGCCTGTGGCCGAGGTCGGAGGTCGGAGGTCGGAGGTCGGGAGTTCGGGAATCCCGCCTGGCTCCCCTCCGACCTTGGACGTTGGGCGTTGAGCGTTCAGCGTTGGGCGTTCCCTTTCCGGGAGTTCCGAGTTCGGCGGTCGGCGGTCGGCCGCGCCCCCCCAGAGTGGCACAGGCGTCTCGCCTGTGGCCCGCGGCGCCGCAGGCGCCCGGTGCGTCGGTGGGCGCCGCGAGCCGAGTGGCGCTCCCCTTGGGACCGCCGGGCCGGACCATGCGCAAGGATGCGCATGCCACCTCCTGTCCGGCGCCCCGGCGCCTCGCGCCAGACCATGCGCAAGGATGCGCATGCCACCTCCTGTCCGGCGCCCCGGCGCCTCGCGCCGGCGCCGGCAAGGCCCGTCCGTGGCCGTCCGTGTGGGTCCGTGCGCGTCCGTGTCCCGCGCCCAAGGGCCGCGTCCCCGCGGCCCTACCCCCTCCCGAGCAGCTTTTTGCGCTGGAACGGGTTTGACCTTTCCCATCGAGGGTGCAGAGTATACTTGAACACCATCTCAGATTATGAACGTCTTTCGATCAGGAGGTCCTGGATGCCGCGGGTGACGCGAGCTTCAACACGCGCCCGCCGAGCGCACGAGCTGGTGCGCCGGCGTGAGCTTCTCCTCGAGGCGGCCGAGGCGCTGTTCCGTGAGCGCGGCTATGCCGCGGCGACGACGGACGCCCTGGCGGAGCGTGCCGGGGTGTCGGTGGGGACGGTGTACAACCTCCTGGGGAGCAAGGAGGACGTCTACGCCGCGGCGGTCGAGCGCATTGGCGCCGAGCGTGTCGCCTCGACGCGTCGGATTGTCGAGGCCTGCACCGATGCGATCTCGGGGATCCGGCAGTTGGCGGCGTCGCGTCTGCAGGGCTACGAGCGCGAGCGCCTCTTTTTCGTGTTGTTCTCGTGCGAGCGCGCCTCCGGGGTCCACCCCGATCCGGCGCATCTCCCCGAGTCGGTCGGGGCGCACTACACCGCCTACCTCGACCTCCTGGGCGAGCTCCTGCGGCGCGGCATCGAGGCCGGCCTGCTGGCCGCCATGGACCCGCTCCATCTGGCCCTCAGCTTCGAGGGCGTCCTCAATGCCTTCATGGGCTACTGGACGCGCCCAGCCGGCCCGCCGGAGGGCCTGGCGGACCTCTCCGAGCGCTTCTGTGAGAGCTTCCTGCGCATGGCGGGCCGTCGCGACGGCGTCGCTGTGACCGCGGCCGCCGTCGCGTCGGCACCGCCCCCGCGTGAGCTCTTCATCACGCGCTTCGATGCCGACCGCCTGCACGAGCTGATTGCGGTGGCGCGCGGCTTTGGCGGCCCGGATGTCGTCGCCCACCTGCACAGCCTGGACGACGAGCTGGAACGCGCCCAGGTCGTCGAGCCGTCGGCGGTGCCGCCGGATGTGGTGACGATGAACACGCGGCTGCGCCTGCGCCGTTTCGACACCGGCGTCGAGGAGCTGCGTACCCTGGTCTTCCCGGCCGACGCCGGGCGCGAACCCGGGACGCTCTCGGTTCTCGAGCCGCTCGGGACCGCTGTCCTCGGCTGTCGCGCCGGCAGCGATGTCGAGGTCTTCGACGCCGCGGCCGGCACTCGCCTGAAGTTCCGCGTCGAGGCCGTGGTTTACCAGCCCGAGGCGGCTGGCGACTTCCACCTCTGAGAAGGGCCGCCCAGACGCCGCGGCCGACCCCTCAGGCCACGGCGCCCGATCCTGTATCGTCAACCTGCTTAAGGAGGTACTCCCATGAGCTCAGCCAAGATCACCCTGACCGAAACCGATGCCGCCCGCCTGCTGGATATGATCCAGACGGTGCGCGCCAGCGGCAACCGCGACGCGGCCGCCGCCCTCGCACCCCTCGAGGCGGAGGTGGCCCGCGCCCGCCGCGTCGCCCCCGATGCCATCCCGCCCGACGTGGTGACGATGAACTCCACCGTCGAGTTCCGCGACCTGGACTCCGGGGCGCAGCTCTGCTACACCCTGACCTGGCCCAGCGACGCCAACCCGTCTCAGGGCAAGGTCTCCGTGCTGGCGCCAGTCGGCACCGCCCTGCTCGGGGTGCGCGTCGGCGACCCGATCGAGTGGGCCGTCCCGGCCGGCGTGCGGCGCTTCCGCGTCGAACGCGTGGTCTACCAGCCCGAAGCCGCCGGCCACCGCGAACGCGCCCCGGCGGACCACGTCGCCGCGATGCGCCCGGCGCGGGTGAAGATCCCCAACGACTGAGGCCGCCACACCGCCGCGGGCCGCCGAGGGCGCCCCGCGGCGGACTCGCTCTCTTCAGATCCCTCCCCCTTGGCGCTTTTCGCGGCTTGGCGAGAGACCATCCGGGTCCTTCTGCTGAGCCCGGCCATCCCGGAGGGATGCCAGAACGTAGCCGGGGGTCGCCGCCCGACCCCCGCAATCCGTCGACGAGCCGCCGCTGCATCCTGGAGGGATGCCAGAACCGGAACCGGAAAGACCTGAGCTTGGTCGGTGTTCGGACTTGAAACTGGCGCCGCCGGCGGCATATTAAGCGCGTTTTCGCCCTGGGTATGGTGGCTGTAGCTCAGTCGGTTAGAGCGTCTGGCTGTGGCCCAGAAGGTCGGGGGTTCGAGCCCCCTCAGCCACCCCAACCCACGTCCCCCCCCAGAGTGGCACAGGCGTCCCGCCTGTGGCCGAGGTCGGGGGTCGCTGCCCGTGCGTCAGTGCGTCAGTGGTCCGTGGTTCCCTTCCCTCCGTCCTTGAGCGTTGGGCGTTGAGCGTTCAGCGTTCGGCGTTCCCCTCCAGAGTGGCACAGGCGTCTCTTTCGTGCCTTTCGTGGTTATCTTCCCTTCTCCCCCCATCCGAGTCCATTCGTGTCCATCCGTGGTTCCCTTCCCTCCGTCCTTGAGCGTTGGGCGTTGAGCGTTCAGCGTTCGGCGTTCCCCTCCAGAGTGGCACAGGCGTCCCGCCTGTGGCCGAGGTCGGAGGTCGCTG
>JAGVUW010000065.1:6202-18685 GCA_019136035.1 Verrucomicrobiota bacterium
GTGGTTCCCTTCCCTCCGTCCTTGAGCGTTGGGCGTTGAGCGTTCAGCGTTCGGCGTTCCCCTCCAGAGTGGCACAGGCGTCTCGCCTGTGGCCTGCGCCGGCGCCGCCGGCGCCCGGTGCTCGGTGGGCGCCACGAGCCGAGTGGCGCTCCCCCTGGGACCGCCGAGCGTCGGCTCGGCTCCCCCCTCCGGGCGCCGTTCCCCGGCGCCCGTGGTTGCGCTCGGCTCGCGCGACCTACCCCCGGTTGCCGTGGCAGAGCGGGCGCCGGCCGCGCCCAACGCCCAACGCTGGGGCCAGCGAGGCCTGTCCGTGGCCGTCTGTGTGGGTCCATGCCCGTCCGTGTCCCGAGCCCAAGGGCCGCGTCCCCGCGGCCCTGGCGCGCCCGTGCCGAACCATGCGCAGGGATGCGCATGCCACCTCTCATACGGCGCCCCGCGCGCGGGCGGGACGCCGGGGCTGGTGTGGGAGAGCGCGCGGGGGCTCGGCTCCCGAAGAGGGGATTCCGCCGCGGAGGACGCAGAGGAACGCAGAAGCGGGGAGGGTGAGGGGATGCCCTGGCCCGATCGTTCGCGGCGCCTCCTCCAGAGTGGCACAGGCGTCTCGCCATGGCTTTTCGCCGACGGCCTCCTCAGCCGTCGCGAACAGCCCCCCAGAGGGCCTCCCAGGTCAGACACCGCGGCCGTCCCGGCCGCGCTGGCGGCGGCCTTGTCGGCGCCGGGTAGCCGTCGCCGAACGGCCGGCAGGCGTGTCCGGCGTCGTCGCGGCGGAACTCCACCAGGTAGTAGTACCCAATGGCGCCGGCGCTCTGCAGGGCGACCCGCTCCCCCAGCCGTGCCGCCAGATCCGCCGCGCGTATCAGTCGCACCCTTGCCACCTCCGCCCACCACCCCAGCCAGGCCGTCCCGCGGCCGGCCTCGGCGGTGCTGTACGGCACCACATAGGGCGCCGTCAGCACCCGCGCCTCGAGCGGCACCGTGCCGCCATCCGGCCGCACGGCATGGAAGTAGAACACCCCCAGCTCCGCGCAGGCCGCCACCGCCTCACGGCGGATGAAGCCCTGGATGACCGCCGTATCGCGCGGCGGTGTCAGCAGGCCCTCCGGAGCCCACCCGGCGCATGACGCCGGCGCCTCGCCCATGATCTCGCCAGTCCAGTAGCGCCGGCGCTGGAGCTGGCTGAAGCGGTCTACGCAGAGCGCCGCCGCCTGCCGCAGGAAGTCCTCCACCGCCTCCATGTCACGGCCGCTCCCGGGGCAGACCGGGAAGGCCCCGATGCCGGGGAGGAGCTCGTGGTAGGCGGCCCAGCGCCGTTCGCGGGTGCCCGGGTAGAGGACGTAGGCGCCCTCGCTGCGTCGGATGGCATCCCGGTAGGCGTGCATCTTCAGGAGGTCATCGCGTTTCGAGCGCCGCCCCGCCGCCTCGGCCTGTCGCTGTTCCTCGATGGCGTCCTCGCCGGGGCTGCCGAGGCCGGCCGCGTCGGCGACCTCGTCGGCCCCGCCCGCCGCGGCCGGAGCCGTCCCGGCGGTCTCGGCGTCGTCGCGGAAGAGGTCCAGCACCGCCGCTGCCGATCCGGCGCTCGCCGCGACGGCCTGCACGCGGTACTTCGCATCGAAGTGCAGATGGACAATCCGCTCGCTGCGCTCGGCCTCGGCCTCGCCCGACGCGCCCAGCGCCGCCGGCCACAGGGTCACAGTGTAGTCCGGCCGCATCGGCGCTGTCCAGGCGCCGGCCTTGCCCTCGTGGTAGTTCGTCGTGCCGCCGTGGCCGCTCTCGGTCGTGGCCGATGCCCCCGGCCCGGCGAAGACGCGGTTGAAGGCGAAGCGCACGCACAGCGCCGGGGCGCCGTCGCGCGGGAAGTGCCCGGTCCAGTCCAGCGCCCGGCCGCTGGCGAGGGTCAGCCCAAGGCCATCCGGGGTCGGCTCGATGAGCCGGTCCGGCTGCGGCGCCATGCGGAAGACGCGGCCCATCACCTCGACCATCCGGAAGCACAGCCAGAACTCGTAGAGCTTGGCGACGTCGCGCTTGCCGGCGCCGAAGACCTCGTCGCCGCCGCGCCACACCAGCCGCGCCGCCAGGTCGATCTGGATCCACGCCTGCAGGATCTCGCGGTAGCCCTCGCGGCGCTGCAGCACCGGGCTCCCCAGGGGCAGCACCGTCGGCTCGGAGAGCTGCCGGAAGAGGCTGTGTGAGAGGTGCTCGCCCAGGGTCGCCGCCAGGGCCTCGGCACGCCGCGCCACCGGCTCGCCGGCGCCATTGCCATTGCCGCCGCGACGCAGCCCCGCGGCGATGTCCTCCAGCGCCATCACGAACGAGCGCAGGGCATGCTTCACGAAGCGGTTCTCGGGTATGTCCGCCGAGTCGCTGTGCTCCAGACTCGTCACCGCCTCCGGGAGGCTCTCCAGACGCGGCCGTAGGGGATGGTCCGCCGGCAGGCCCCGTCGCGGCCGCCGCGAGGCCACCTGCCGCAGTTCGGCCGGACCCAGCGCCGCACCGCCGCGCGCCAGGATGCGCTCGACGATGACCTCGGCCGAACGGGTGTGCGGACTGCGCACCACGCGCTCGACCGCCTCCTGGAATGACCGCCGCCCGAGGAGTGCCTCGAGGAAGAAGAAACGCTGCGACAGCGTCCGCGCGTCGCCCTCGCCGAAGGACTCGAACTGGGCCTGTGCCGGCGAAGTGATCTGCAGTAGCAGCTCGGCACAGCGCTCGGCGATGTCCTCGACCATGGTCACGTAATGCCGCAGCGACCCGGCCTTGGCCGACTGCACCTCGACCCAGGCCCGCGCCGCCTCGCCGTCGCCCGGCCCCGTGAGGCGCAGCCCGATCAGGCCGGTGTACGTCCCGGGCTCGAGCTGACCCCGCGCCGGGTCGGCGCGGTGCGGCCGCAGGCAGGCGTCCTGCCCCGCCGCCAGGCGCCACCCCGGCGGGATCTCGCGCAGGACGTAGTCGTATCGCCGGCCCTCGAGGAGCTGCACGCGCTCGAGGCTGACGTGGATCACACCGCCGGCGGCACCGACGCCGCCGAGGTCGATCTCGCGGCGGTCGTCGGGGAGTTCCGCGAGGGTCCCCGCGTCGCCGTAGAGGTCCATCAGACCGCGCACCACGCCCTCGGCATCGCGAAACTCGACGGTCGCATCCGGCTGTCGGCAGGCGGCGTCCATGCGTCAGGCCTCGGCGAAGCTGGCAAAGCCGTCGCGGTCGAGCTTGCGCAACATGCGCACGATCTTCTCGAAGCTCATCGGATAACGCAGTGCCGGCGCCGACGGCGTCGACGACGCCGTCCGGCAGGCCCTCAGGAGATCGTCCAGGGTCTGCAGGAAGGGACTCCCCTCGGCGGGCTTCCCTGCCGCGGCCAGACGCGCCCGGTCGGGCCGCGACAGCGACGCGCCCGCGGCGGGTGCGGGTTCAGCGGCGCAGAGCTCGCCGAGGCCGCGCAGGACCGGCCCCAGCTTGCGCTTGGAGCCATGCATCCGCGGCAGGATCTTCTGCATCACCACCGCGTCCATCGCCAGCGCGAAGAGCCCATCGGCGTCAGCCGCGGCGTCGCCGTCGCCCTGGAGCCGCAGGAAGAAGTGCACAAAGCGCGCGATGTCCTTGGCGGTCCGGAAGCCGAACTCGGCCTCGTGGTCGGCCAGGACCGCAAAGAGGACCTCCAGCTCGGCCTTGAGCTTGTTCTTCACTGCAGCGTCGAGGTCGACCTCCGCGCCGAGGCGCTGACCCGCCGCCTCTACGAAGGCCCCGGCGTACTCGGCGCCACGTCCGGCCAGGCGGTCGAGGTCGACCTCGACCGGACTCGACAGGAAGCCGCTCACCGCATCGGCGTCGGCACGGAATTCGATGACGTTGGCGCGGTCCAGGACCTTCGGGCTGAAGAGGTACGTCGTCTCGTCGACATTCACCGTGCCGATGACGAAGAGGTTCTCCGGCACCCTCAGCGAGGCCGGCACCGGCGTCCCGGATTCGGTCTGCCGCTCGTCGTCGTCGTGCAGCGCAATCGCCTCGCCCGACTCCATCGCCGAGAGGAAGTCGGAGAAGTAGCGCTCGACATGCGAGAGGTTCATCTCGTCGAGGATCAGGAAGTACGCCCGCGCCTCATCCTGCGCGGCCCGCAGGAGTAGCTCCAGCGCCGGCTTGGCCCGGAAGACGCCCGGCGTCAGCGCGTCCGGGTAACCCAGGAGGTCCTCCTTCGACGTCCAGTTCGCCCCCACCGCCACCAGCGCATAGCACGGATCCCGCTGCGGCGGCGCGTCGAGGCGCTCGAACGAGAGAACATTCCGAAAGCCCGTCCGCGGCTCGAGGAAACGCACGCGGAAGAACGAGCCGACGCCGAGATTCCCCAGCCACGCCATGATGCCCTTCAGACTGTAGATCTGCGGCGAACTGTTGCTGGTCCGTCGCAGGCGCGCCTTGACCTCCGTCTTGCCATCGAGCAGGACCAGGATGTCTTCGGGGGCAAGCGCGTCCGGCGTCTTGAAGGGCTCGTCGGTGAACTCCCTGCTGAACATGACGCGCTCCTGATCGAGGTGGTAGGGCTCCACCCGCCAGACAAAGCCATCCTCGAGGCGCTGACCCTTCTCCGGCCGCTCCGCGGCCGCCGCGTCCCCCGCGGCCCCACCCGCCGCCGCCGCCCCCGCGTCCATCCACTGCGCCAGAGCCTGCGCCAGCTTCGTCTTCCCCGATCCCGAGAGCCCCGTCAAGAGAAGGAACCGCCGCGCCAGCAGCGAGGCGAGGAAGCGGGTGACCAGGGTTTCGTCCATGCACAGGCCAGCCTCCCCAGCGTGTCCAGTGAAGTCCGTCCTCGCGACCCCGAGCAGCCAGGGCCGAGGGTCGGGTGGAAGGCCGACGGCGGTAAGTGCGCGATCATTGCCCACGGCGGCACAGATCCGCTCGACAGCCTCTGAACTCAGCTTGAAGAGGTAGCCCTGGTTCGCCTTTCCATTGGAGCTGATCGGGCCCTTCGTGAGCTTCAGCTTGGCGATGACAGGCCCGATCTCAGCGATGGGCACGGGTCGCGCAAACTCATGGTACTCCATGTCCACGCGCCAACCGCCGGACGGCCACTTGCCGCCTCCTATGACCTTCTCCGAGCTGAAGCCGTCACTCGCCGCCTTGGAGACGGCCCGGAGGGACCCGGCCGCGTAGTGAAAGACCAGGTCGCCCCTCTTGACCTTCGACACATTGTCCCAGAAGAAGAACGTCTGCCCGTTCTGGTTCTTCGCCGGCGCCCAGATGGAGCCCAGTGCCTTGGCGGCCTGGTAGGTGTCTCCCTGGTTGACCCACCAAGCGTCTGCGGGCTTGCCTACGAATGCCTCGGGGGAGATCGCGTCAAGCTCCTGCGGGTGCAGAGCGTAACGAAGCCGCATCTCCCGCGCAGCGGCGTTGAACTCTGCATAGGTCTGGAACCCGAGGGATGTGTCGCCGCGCTCGATCTGGACGGCACGGTCCAGTGGACGGACCCAGGGCGCGAAGCGGTCCGGCTTGCGCAGGTAGAGCACGATGCTGGCGAACTGCCCGGTGGCTCCCTTCAGCGGCCTCAGCTTCTCGAACTCATCAACAAGTGCCGGCGCGGCGCTCTCCTCAGCGTTCCACAGACGTGAGATCCACTCATTGAGGACGCCGAGCTCGGCAATCATCTTGTTGTAGTTGGGCTGGGCCAGCAAGAGGCCGAAACGTATCCCGGCGCCAGGGGTGCCATCGACGTTCAGTTGATCGAACGCCCCCAAGACGTCGCCAGCGCTGAGCGCTCCCAGGTGCTGGGCCACAATCTGGCGCGCCTTCTCTTCAGCATCTACGCGGGCCCCGATGCGGCTGGCGGGCATGTGCTGCTTCCGCCACTCGTCCAGCCTGGTTCTGTGGTCCTGCGGCATACGGCTATGACCTCCGCGCAAACGAGCCCAGAAGGCAGGCCTTCCGCGGCCCACGTCCTTCACGCAAGGGCGGATGTCGTCACCACGCCCTGCCACTGCGTTACGTAGTCCGCCAACACCGAGATGGCCAGCCCTGCGAGATGGTGGGATGTCGCATCGAAGAGGAATCGGTCCTCCGTGGGGCCGTGTACCTCACAGGAACATCCTCTGGAGCTCCATCTCCAGGCTGAAGCCAGGATCCGTGAAACGCTGGGAGATGAGGAGAGCCAGGTCACGCCCGGAGATGGCTCTGCCGACCTTGTCGTTGATCAGTTGCTGCCGGAGCCGCTCGGGGACCTCTCGGGCGAGGCTGTTCGCGACAAACAGCGGTCGGGCATAGGGATGCGCGCGAGTCATGTAGTCGCGCATGGCGCGGATGTCGTCGATATCGGCTGTCCAGCGTCCGGCCTTGGCGTCGATGACAATCTCGAAGATGCGGCCGTCGGACGTTGTGTAGGTCGCAATGCAGTCCGGCTCGACCTTGCCCGGCGCGGTCTGGCCGCGGATGTCCACCCGGCACCCCAAAGCACGGAACGCATAGGCGACGATGAGCTCCCACTCGTCCGCGCGGACGTGGTCGGCCAAGAGGCCGGAGAGCGCTGGCGGAATCCAGCTCCGCAGGAGTGACTCGCGCTCGTCGTCCTGCTGCGGTGCAGGCACACTACTGGCCTGAGCCTCCCTCGGGGGCGCCACGGCAGGCGGTGGCGCCGGCGGTGACGACGAGACTGCCGAAGGGGCCGGCTCTGGCGCCGGCGATGAGGCGGTCGGGACACGCGTGGTCGCCTCGAGACGCTTCTCCGCAAAACGGTAGACGTCGTCAAACCACCCGATCGGGATGACGGCGTCCTGCCGGTCGGGTATGACCACAACTCCCGAAAGGGGCTGGCGCAGGAAACCGCGTGGCACGGCCTTGAGTCTCTCAAGCCAGGCGCCGGTCAGCGCGGGAGCCCCATCCGGACTCGCGGCGCAACCCGCGAGGCGTAGCTCGAACTGCGGGTCCCTGACCGTGACCACCTCGCCGTACGCAAGAACAGCGCCGTCCTCGAGAAGCAGGACGAAACGGGCTCCCTTGCGCACATGGACGCCCTTGCCCAGGCCCACCGAGACGGTGCCCGACAGCGCCGCTGCGAGAATCTCCTGGGCCTTCGAACGCCATCCGATAAGGGTGACTGGCCATACATCCGATACGCTCACGGTACTCACCTCCCGCACGAATCGTCCCGCTCTGTTTCCATACATGATGGGCGGATTCGCGTGGTGGTCACGGAACCCGCTGAGCCGCCTGCGATGGGCGGCTCAGCCGAGACCCAGGCCACGACTTATTGACCGTGGACTCGGCGGCGAAGACCCCGGCGACGTGGGCTATGCCTGCGCCGGCGGCACGCCCTGAGGCAGGTCGCGTCCGGCCTTACGGTCAGCAATGACGCGCTGGAACGCCGCGATGACCACCGGCGCGAGCTTCGCCAGATCCTCCGGAGACGTGAACGCGACACGCGCTGCCGCCCATGGAGAAGGTGCCAGAACCTCCACCCCTGCGCCTGGGGGCAGTAGAGCAGTGAGCTCCGCCTCCGAGAGACAGAACCCAATCCATGGTCTGCGCGCCTCGGCAACCACACGGATGGCCCACCAGGCGGGCTTGTTAAGGTAGATACCGAAATAGCCCGTGGTGTCTTTGGCCGAAAGAGTCGCAGGTACATCACGGCGTTGTGACGGATCGAAGATCGTCGCTCCCGCCAACACGGAGTTCGCCCATATGCCCTTGACGATCTCAAGGACCTTCAATTCCTTCTCGGTCGTGACGATGTCGGGGCGCTGGCTGTCCGCTTCGGTGACTGCGGCTGCAGGAGAGACTGACCCTGCGAGGGCCTGCGGGGGCGGTTCACAAGGCTGAGGTGGCGGCTGTGGATTCTGGGCCTGGGCAGCTTCTTCATCCATTGCCGCGATGGAGCGCCGAACGACCTCCCGGAGAACCCGGGCCAGGGCTGCTTTGGTGATCGGCCGGAAGCGGTCGACAACATTCAGGTTCACCGTGCCGTCGTACATGCGATCGGACTTCAGGATCCAGCGGATGAGGTACTCGCTGGCGTCGCGGTCCTTCAGATCGAGCTCCGCTCTCAGGAACGCAGCGATCCGTGCAGTGTAGATCAGCTCCGTGGCTGAATCGCGGATCGCCTCGGCACAGAAGGCCCCCTTGGCAAAGCGCGCCATGACGTCAAGCCCTTGGTCCGTTGCGTCGAGCTTGGCCACATGGAAGGGCTGCGAATCCATGACGTTAGGATCGCCAGTGTCAGTGAAGAACCGCCACTCGATGCCGTTGGTCAGAACCCCGAGCGCCACGGTCTGGGTGGCGTTGAAGTAGCGCGCCAGTTGGCCCTCGTGGCCGTCAAGACACTCGTCGATCGGCTTGACCTCGATGTAGATCCTCGGGGTCTTCTCGAGCAGGATCGCGATGTCCACCTTCTCCTTCTGGCCGGCCTTGCGAATGGCGAAATCGGCATCGTACTCCGGGCACACCTCATCCGGGCTCCAGATGTCGTAGCCCAGGGCATCAAGCATGGGCAGCACGAGCGCCTGCTTGGTCGCCTCCTCTCCCCGCCCGCGTACGGCAACGACTCGGTTCAGGATCTGTTCTGTGACCTTGCGAACGCGTTCCAGTGCCATCGCTGCCCTCCTTGACACGGCGATCCACGCCATCAGCAAAACCCCCAGAGCTCTGCGGAATATGTCCCGCAGGTCCAGGCCTGGCAAGTGCCCATTGGGTATTGCGCTTCAGCACGGATTCGCACCTTCAGGTCGCGGCCGGCGCAAAGTCGCAGGCGCGTCGGGCTGCGGGAAAGAGCCACGGTTCTCGATGCATGTCAGACGACGATGCGGTGCCACCTGGGGGCGGGTGTGGACCATTCCTGACCCACACCCAGACGGCAGAACCAGCGGAACCATGCATGGCGGGTCGGTCCTCTAATTTCACTTTAGCGGCTTGGGTACCTGCGGGACGTGGGATGAGTCGCCGGGCGGTGTGACGGCGTGACGGCGGGTCGGTCCTCTAATTTCACTTTAGCGGCTTGGATACCTGCGGGACGTGCACGGCGGGTCGGTCCTCTAACCTGATCAATTCACGAAGGGGCCTGACGGCCCGCTTCGCTCCATTGATCAGGCTTTGACGGCAGGGCCAGAAGGCTCCTGCCGTCGGTTCGGTGCCGAAAACCCGTCACTGAAATAGGTTACGGACAGACTCCCCCTTACCCCCATGCGGACTCCGGCCGGGGCAGCCCCGGAAAGCCGGCTAGGTGCCGGCGCGAGCGGCCGCCACCATCGAGGTGCGGCGGAAGACCTCAGCGGCCGGGCTGCCGGCGGGGAGGTGGAAGCGCACGAAGGTCCTGGCCGTCTCGACGCGTGCGGCGACCTTCAGAAGACGCAGCCGGATAGTCTGAAACGTCGCTGTGGCCCACTGGGTTCCGCTCAGCACAGTCTCGCGCAGGCCGTGCATGATTACATAGGCGGCCGAGTGTACGAACATCCTGAACTGATTGGCCTCGGCCCTGGTGCAGCTGGTGCGCGACGACTTCAGGAAGCACTTGTGCTCCTTGATCATCAGCTCGGCGTTCCCGCGGTCGCAATAGACTTTATCGTAGAGCTTTCTGGCGCTGACATTCTCGATGTCGGTGACGATGAACCGCGCGTCCGTCCCCAGGGCGGTCGCCTCCACCCGGGCCACGATGCGGCGCGGGCGGCTCCATGTGCCCGCGCCGTAGTCGAAGGAATGAAAGGCGCGGAAGGGCTGCCAGGTCTCACGGTGTTCAGCGCTCGCCCGGTCGACCAGAGGCTGGACCTCGCGCCTCAGCACGGCGTTGGTCGCCATGCCCAGGACGTAGCGCACATCGTTCGCCTCAAGCCAGTCCAGCACAGCCGGTTTCGTGTGGTGGCTGTCAGCGCGGAAGATCAGCACCGTGTCAGGAAAGCGCCCGCGGATGCGCCGCACGATGCGCCTCAGCAGCCCGAGGATCTCCGTGTCGGTCGGTGTCTTGCCCGGTCGCACCACCGCGGTGATCAGCCGGCCGGTCAGCCCCTCGTACACGTGAAACGGCATCAGGCAGTAATCGTCGTAGTGGGCGTTGAACAGCCCCATCTGCTGGTCGCCGTACACGCGGTTCGTCGTCGGGTCCATGTCGATGACCATGCACGGCGGCGCCGACGCATAGCTGTCGATAAAGGTGTCGACGACCGCGTAGAACAGCCGCAGCAGGTCGCGCCGCCCGATGCTGTTTTCCAGACGGCTCATGGTCGGCTGTGAGGCCAGAGGCTCGGCGTCCGGACGGCGCCCGACCGCGACCCGGAAGGCGCTGTCCTCACGCAGGACGTCACAGTCGTTGGCGTCTTCATACCCCTGGCAGATCTGCAGCACCCGCTGCATGATCAGCTCATGGTGCGTGTGCTTCACGTGCGCCTGGCTGCGACTGTCCCGAAGCACCCGGGCCATGGCTGCAACGATGCCGTTCGCTTCCGCCGCCTCCCGCAGAAGCAGCGTCCCGCCGTCCGAACTCAGGTCCGGTTCGTCGAACACGGCCTGCACGCGAGTGCTCCCGATCGAACTGAAGGAAAGCTGGAATGCGCCGGCCGGTTCGGCCGGAGGTTGCGCGGCGGGGGTCTCGGGCATATCGTGCTCCGGGTCGTCTGTTCGGTGTGCTTGGTTGTCGGCTAACACCCAACATACCGTTCAGACGTCCCTCTTCAAAACATAAGCCGTTGTTCTGCAAGATTTTCTGGCATTATGAAACGGCTTCAAGCACGACGCGCGTGAATTATCCAGGCTAGACCTCTGTCTTGTGGCCTCTGGAGGTGCCCGTGGCCAGGGAGCCCGACCTAACGGGTCCGCAGGTGAGCAATGTGCTGGAGGGCCGCCCCCGTGACCGTGGACCTCACAGACCAGCGTTCCCCCGCGGGTGCCGACGGTGTCGCGGTGTGCGAACCGGGCGATCCAAGCATTGAGGCGTCAGAGTTTCCCTTCACCGTCACCGAAGCAGCTTGGCTCCGCGGATCTGGGGCCACGGGTGTGCCTATGCAGTTCTGGACCACAGAGCCATCGTCTAGTTCTTGCAGACGGCACAGGGCGACCCTGCTTCTGTCTGACCGCGTTGTTTCGGCACCACTTCAGTGGGTGTTCCGGCTCCTCCTCTTCCTCCCGTGTTGCTGCGTTGAGGGTGCCCTTCCTGCCATCACCATTCAGGATCTCTGTGCGTGCGTCAGGCAGGCAGAAGCCAGGATACACAGTCTGGCCGTTTCAGAGGAGCAACTTCGGGCCGAATGGAACGGAACAGACGCCCATCATCTCGGCAGGACCCTAGGGCGGACAGAGTGCCAGTACAGGATGGCGGAGTGCTGGGCAAAGGAGTACTCACGGTTCCGGCGCTTCCCGCCGGAAGTAGAAGGGCTGGGTTCAGCAGCGTCACAGATCCCCTACACTGTCGAGGCCTTCAACGGGAGGTTCGGCACCGCACTTTTGGACTCCATTGGCATCGTGCGAGGCGAGAGGTCGGAACTGCTGCGAAGGTCGGTCCTCTACGAACTCCACCACCCAGGGGGGATGCATCTGGCAGATGCCCTACTGCAAGATCACATTCTGGTGGAGGTGGAAGGCGAACGAACCGTAGCGGGTGCGGAGTGCTACTCTGTCCTAACCAGGAACAGGAAAGCGGTCTCGGCGACCGGTGCCTATGTAGGAACGTGGGGCCGGCTGGCCATCGCCCCTCGCTACGGTTTTGTGGCAGTTGAGTTGGTTGACGGCAAGATGGAGGAGGGAAAGGAGTGTACGAGGCGTACGTACAGATTCAGTGACTTTGACCAAGGAGCCGAGGGCTTCTGGATGCCGCGACGCTACGACGTGTGGGTTGCGGCCAGGGGCAGTGGTGACCCGAGCATCCACAGCGTTGTTTGGATCAGGGAGGTCACTGTGAACCCACCTGTCGCCGACAGCGACTTTGCGGTTGACTTCCCCCCAGGAACGCGGATCCAGGATTGGCGTTCGGGAGTCGGTTTCCAGTTGCCAGTCGACGACGAGGTAACTGAGCAGACTCTGAGGGAGCTGCTGCGGCGAGGCGGCGCAGCTATTCAGTCCCCGCCTGGCCCTGATTCCCCCGGGGCAGTGCCATCCGAGTCGCGGCCCGACCTTGCCTCTCCAGAGCCAACGCCGCATGAACCCTCGACGACCCGCCCCGCGGGTCCTGGGGGCGCGGCGTCGCATGAGATGGCGGACGCACAACCCAGGGAGGGCCCACGCGACGCCAATCGGCGTGTGGGTAGGGGCACCGGGGCTCTTCTTACTGCCGCGACTGCCGGGCTCCTCGCGGGCCTCGCGTCCGCCGCCGTCTTCGTCACGGCGAGGCGAAGGAGGAAGGAAGGTTGAGCGCGACGCGCCGTACCCGACTCGCCATCGCGCTGGGCGGCTCTATCCTGGCAGTTGGCACCTCACTAGCGTGGCGTCCCGCGGACGATCCATCCGCCCGGCCCAGCACTGCGCTGGGCTCAACGGAGTGCTGTATCCATGCGTCTCTCCTGGTTGCCTGGCAACTTGGTTGCCGGA
>JAGVUW010000516.1 GCA_019136035.1 Verrucomicrobiota bacterium
GTGCGCCTCTGTCGCGACCGCTACGACGGCCGCGTGCGCAATCCGTTCGACGAGTACGAATGCGGCCACTGGTACGCCCGGGCCATGAGCTCCTATGGCATGCTCCAAGCCCTCTCCGGAGCGCGCTACGACGCGGTCACCGGCACGCTCACCATCGAGCCGCGCCTCCGCGGTGACTTCCGGTCGTTCTTCGCCGCCGCCACCGGCTACGGGACCATCGGCGTCCGCGACGGCCAGCCGTTCCTCGAACTGGCCGCCGGCCACATCGCCGTCGAGCGCATCGCCTACACCCCCTGCCCTCGCCGCCAGCGCTACCAGGGCTGATCAGCGGTCGCGTCAGCGCCCACAGGGCCGCCCTCGTATGAGACATCGCGTCGTTGTGCTGTCGATGCCGTTGCGGCTCGTGGACGCGTTCGCGTCTGTGGACACTCGCGCTCCGCACCGGTGGCGAGCGACGTTTCGCCTTGCCATGGCCGGCGCGGACGCGCGCCGGGGACTTGGCTGAAGGGGTGCCGGAACCCGGCGTTCCGACAGCCCTGCGGCGCTCCCGGCAGGACTTGAGCCAGGCGCTCCGGCGCGTTACGTTCTGGATGAGGGCCATGCGAGCCTGGTTGGAGTGCCCGACTCGGTCCGCAGCCGGTGAATCCAGATAAGGAGACCCCGCTCATGAGTGACGACCAGAACCCGCAGAATGCCACCCCGCCCGTGCCGCCGGCCGCGGAACCGCCGGCAACGGAAGCCCTCCCCGCAGAAGCGACCGTCGTGCCCGCGCCCAGCAAGGACGAGCGCACCCTGGCGCTGCTCAGCCACCTCCTCGGGGCAGTGGTCTGCTTCCCGGCGCCGCTGATCATCTGGCTGGTGAAGAAGGACACCATGCCCTTCGTCAACGACCAGGCCCGCGAAGCCCTGAACTTCCAGATCACGATCATGATCGCGTATGTCGCCGCGAGCGTGGCTTCGGCGCTGACCTGCGGCCTCGGCGGCGTCCTGTACCCTGCGGTCTGGATCATCAGCCTGATCTTCGGCATCATGGGCGGCCTCAAGGCCAACGAGGGCGTCGCCTACCGCTACCCGTTCACCCTGCGCCTGATCAAGTGACGCCGCGCCGCCCCAGGCGGTCCGGCCGATCGGCCACGGCGTCATGAAACGAACGAGCCCGGCTGGAGTCCCAGCCGGGCTCGTGTGTCTCTATCGAGGGGTCCGCCGCCGGCGCGGCCGCAGCCGGCGCCGGCGAGGGCCGCCGAGGTCACCAGCCGTTGCCGACCATGGCCACGAAGCGCCGCAGGTTGTCCAGCCCGATCTTGATGCCGGTCAGGACGTCCTCCATGCCCTCGAATTCGATCGAGAGCACGCCGTTGTAGCCGGCGCGGTGCATGACGCGCAGGCACTGCACGATCGGCACATTGCCATGGCCGATGATGGCGCCGCGCCAGAAGTTGCCGCCGCGCGAGACATTCCAGCCCTGGCCCGGGAAGGCCTCGGTGCCGGGCTTGCGATGGAAGTCCTTGGCGTGGCAGTGGAAGGCGTAGGGCATCAGACGCCCGACCGCCGTCGGCGGGTCGTCATCGGCGCAGATGAAGTTGCCCATATCGATGAGCACGCCGAAGTTGCGGTGATTCACCGCGGTCACGAGCTTCTCGACGCGGATGCTGTCCTGGCAGAAGTAGCCGTGGTTCTCGACCATGGTCTTGATGCTTTTGTCGGCAGCGTACTCGGTGACGCCGCGGCAGCCCTCGGCGAGGCGCGGCAGGGCCGCGTCGAAGCTCTTCACGCCGGGGTAGTCCGGCGCCCAGCCGCCGGTGGCGTCGTGACGCATCCCGGGCACGCCGAGGATGGCCGCCACCTCGACCTCGCGGCGCACCCGCTCGATCTCGGCCTTCAGATCACCGCCGGAGCCCTTGAGGAAGTCGGCGCCGATGGTGTAGTTGGCAATCTCGATGCCGACCCGCGCCGCCTCGTCACGCAGCTCCTTGGCGAAGTCCGGGAGGGTCTTGCCCTCGGGCACCGCGATGGTCGAGAACTCGATCACGTCAAAGCCCATCTCCTTGGCCTTGCCGATGACCTCGATCTGCTTCATCTGGCCGCCGCGCACGAGGCGGCTGTAGCTGTAGGAACTCACACCGATCTTCATGCTCTGCCTCTCCTTGCCTGCCATCGACTCGGCGCCGGAACGCCCCGGCGCGGCCCGACCCGGCCGGCGCGCGACACCCGCGCCCCGGCCGGATCGCCACCTCAGCGCCCCAAACGCTCAGCGCGCGTAGGCCTTCGAGACCTTGCGCACCGCCTCGATGATGTCGGCGACTTCCTGGTCGCCATAGCTCTCGTGCATGGCGATGTTGAAGTGCGTCTCGACGACCCGCAGGGCGTTGGTGATGTGCGCCTGCGGCTCACGCGGCCCCTTGTAGTCGCTGCAGGTCCACGGGAAACCGCTGGCGCCAAAGACACGGCGCTCGCGGAACCACGGGTACTCGGCCGGGATGGCGCGGTAGGCCACCGTCGCCGGAATGCCTTCGGCGGCGAGGGCCTGGCAGAACGCCGCCTTGTCGACGCGCACCGCCTCGGGATGGAAGGCCATGCGCAGGAACCAGTAGCACGACTGGCTCTCGGGGACCTGCCAGCCGACCTTCACCGCCGCATTCGCCGCCAGGCCGTCGCGAATGGCATTGCCGATGCGCACGCGGTTGCCGATGATGCGCGGCAGCTTCGCCACCTGGGCGCTGCCGATCACCGCCGAGAGGTCGTTCAGATTGCAGTTCAGGCCGGCCACGACGTTCCCGCCGGCGTTGGTCAGGTTGAAGGGCTTGCCGCGGTCGGCGAAGCGCTTGCCCTGCCAGTGCAGGGTCTCGTTGCGGGTGAAGACCGCACCGCCCTGGCCGCCGGTGCAGTGGTGCTTGCCGAACATGGTCGAGAAGGCGGCAATGTCGCCGAGGGTGCCGGCCATGCGGCCCTTGTACATCGTGCCATGCGCCTGGGCGCAGTCTTCAACAACGTAGAGGTTGTGCTTCTTCGCCAGGGCCAGGATCGGGTCCATGTCCAGAGCGTCGCCGGCGATGTGCGCGACTACGATCGCCCGCGTGCGCTCGGTGATCAGGGGCGCGATCTGCTCAGCCGAGGTGTTGTAGGTGCGCGGATCGGCGTCGGCCACCACCGGCACCAGGCCCAGGAGCGCCACCGGCATGATACCACCCGGATCCGTGATCGGCGGCACAATCACTTCGCTCAGGGCGTCAATCTGCAAGGCCCCCAGGGCGCAGTACACCGCGTTCGAGCCGCTGTTGACCGCATCGACAAAGCCGCCGCCCAGGTAGGCCGCGAAGTCCTTCTCGTACTGCTGCTCGGCCGGACCGCCGTAGCCAAAGGCGTTCCCCGTGGCAATCGCCTGGTCGAACATCGCCAGCGCCGCCGCCCGCTCCTCCGGGCCGATCAGGCCACGGCTGGGAAAGGGCGTCGAACGCACCTTGCTGCCACCGTCAATCGCCAGTTTCTGACTCATGTCCTGCTCCTTGCTCCTGACTCGGCCGACCGAGCCATCCCAAGCCCGGCCGGCCCGGGTTGCACTCAGTCACGGACCAAACGCTCGGCATTCCGATGGTAGATCTTCTCGAGGACCGCCTCGTCGAGATGCAGCGAGTCGAGGACGTCCAACTGCTGACGGTCGAAGTAGTCACGCCCGAAGAGGATGCGGTCCTGGAACTCCAGGCAGAAGCGCCGGCCGTTCTCCAGGTCGCGGCCGATGCCGTTGGCGCCGCTGCCGGCCGAGATGTCACAGTGCAGGTTCGGGCAGCGCCGCAAGACCTCGATCAGTTGGCCGCCCGGGGTCACGGGGCCCTTCGGATAGCTGCCCTCGACCTTGTCGCAGTCGCCGCTCATCTCGCGCCAGAAGCCCGGCCCGTGGCCGATGAAGGCGGTCTCGGGGCACATCTGGCAGATGGTCTCGACGACGCGCATGTCGCCGCCGTACCACTCGATCCAGGTGTTGATGTCGGCAGCCTGGCGCTCGACGTCGGCAGGGGCGCACTGCAGGTGGAACAGCACCGGCACGCCGAGCTTGCCGCAGAGCCGGTACATGGCGATCGCGTCGGGGTCGTCAAAACGAATGCGGCACTTCAGTTCGCCGTAGACGCGGATGTGGTGGATCTCCACCGCCGCCTGGAAGCGTGCCCGGGCGTAGCGGTCACGCGGATCCGGCGCCCAGCCGCCGATGAAGCGGTCCGGATGGCGGTGCAGGCCCTCGACCACCAGATCGAGCGGCGCCGCCGCAGCCGCGCGCGGATCCATGGCGCGGAAGTACCCGGGGCAGGCCTGCTCGTACTCCTTCGGCGAGATCTCCCAGGCCAGCAGCCAGGTCTTGGCGATGCCATGTTCGTCCATGTTGCGCACCAGCGCGTCCACGTCGTGGCGATGCCAGTTCGGGTGGTTGTGACAGTCGATGATCAGGCGTGCCATGGGTCTGTCCTTTGCTGCGGAGCGTACTCGGCCCCGCTCTGTTCGTCGATCGCCTCGCGCCGGTACGGCACCAGCACCTCCCGGCATGACGCGGATCCATCCATCAATCCCGACAGGAGCCGCCAGGCCGCGCGGCCGACCTCCTGAGGCTGATGCGCGTACACCGACTCCTCCCAGTGTCCCGATGTCGTACGCCCGGAGTCAGTCTCGGCAACCACCAGACGGTAGTCGCGCCGCGGCACCCGCCCCAGCGCCAGGCCGGCCTGCACCAGCGCCTCGGCCGCCCGCGCACCATCCACCAGAACACCGTCCCAGCCCGGCTCCGCCCTGTGAAGCTCGTGACACTGATCCACCAGCGCCGCCCCCGCGGCCGGAACCGCCGTCCAGCCCGAGACGCCCTCGCCAGCACGCCGCGACATCTCAGAGACGAAGGCGTCCTGAAGCGTCGCGTTGGCGTCGTGAACGCGGTGGTCGTGAAACGCCAGCAGGCGCCGACAGCCCCGCCCGACCAGCTCACCCACCGCCTCACACAGCATCCGGCGATGGTCGGAGTGGACACACCCCGACGCCTCGCCCGCCTGAGACTCGTAGTGGACATTCACCGCCACCGTCGGCAGCCCCGTCGCAGCGACCTCCCGGATCGGCGCGGCATCACGCTCGCTCTGCAGTACCAGCATGCCATCCACACGGCCCTGACGAATCACCCGAAGATGACGGCCCTCCGCCGACCGGAACAGCACCAGCGGCAGGTAGTCGGCACTCTCCATCGCCTCGGACAGGCCCAGCGTGATGGCCTGGTAAAATGGGTACATCAGCGTCGCCCGCGTCGGCTGCAGAAGCCCCACCGCAAACGACCGGCCCGCGACTAAGGCCCGACCCACAAAACTCGGACGGTACCCCAGCTCACGCGCGATCCGACGCACACGATCCCGCGTCGCCGGGTCCATCCGCACCCCCGGCGGCGGATTCAAGGCGTGCGTCACCGTGGTCACACTGACGCCCGCCGCCCGCGCCACGTCCTGCCGCCCCGTCCGCCGTGCCTGATGGTGCTGCCGTGACACCGCCGCAAAGCCCTCATAACGCCAACCGGAACCGCCCTGCCAACTCGATTAAGCAGGAGCGTACACCCACAACCCACACGGGGCAAGCCGCCGCCATCACGAAATCCGCCGTGAGCCGCAACGGGGCCGACAGCCCCCTGCCGCGCTGGGGGGCGAGTGGCCACAGAGGCGAAGGCGTCGACGAGCCGCAACCGCGCCGGCAGCGCCACCCCGCGATCGTCCACACGAGCCGCCCCGCCGGCGCGGGGCGACTCGGTCCGCGGCGGCGTCCGTGGGCCTCCCGGGCGCCGCTGTCACTTCGCCGCGGCAATGCCCTTCAGGTCGACGGCCCCAAGCAGGCCCTCGACGGCCTTCTCGTCGGCGCTGTTTCCGGTGATCTGCAGCATCCAGGCCTCGGCAATCAGGATGACCTCGACCTCGTTATCGTCGGGGGCAAGACGCTTCCAGCCGTTCCAGCCATCACGCTCGATGAAGCTGGTCTTGGCAGTCGTGCCCTGGTTCATCGCCTGCAGGACCATCGGGTTGCCCTTGAGGGCGTTGAGCATCTCGCGCTGGGGCAGGATGGCCTCGGGCCAGTTCTGCAGCGAGACGGTGATGCGGAACTCGCCATCGCCACGGGTGAACGACCGCGCCACCCGGAAGAACGCCGCCTGGCTCCCGGCGCTGCCGCCGGCGAAATGCTCGCGCTCGATCTCCTCGGCCGTCCAGCCCGCCAGGGCCTTCGGAAGGAAGCGCTCGACGCCGGCCTGCTGCTGGCGCTGGATCAGGTCGATGGCCTGCTGAAGGCTCTGAATCGCCGCCGCCGAGTCGCCCTTCTCAAAATGCGCCAGGCCCGCCCGGATGGCCTTGCCCGCCTCCTGTGCCGACTCCTGCGCCCACGCCCCAAATCCCAACACCACGACGCAAAGACCGATTCGGAGAACCTGACTGACCATGAGTATGCCTCCTTTGAATGACACCGTTCGATCACCGTAATGCGGCCCCTCGGCCGGCGCAACCGCGGCGGGCGTCCGTGCCCGCGAAGGCCGGCAGGCCGCGCCGTGGCGGGCTATCTTGTCGCCGCCCCGCGCCTGCCGGTCGCGGTCGACCGGCGGGCACGAGGCCATCGCGGAGTCGAGGCCGTCATGTCCTGCGCCGATGATCAGCACCAGCATCGTCCCGCCACCACCGCCGGCCGCGGCCTGGACCTCGCGCTCGCCGGCCTGGGCCTCGCGGCCCTCGTCGTGGCCAGCGCCGTGCCGCCCGAGAGCCCACTGCTGATCTGGCGCTGTCCCTTCCTGCACTGGACCGGCCTGCCCTGCCCCGGCTGCGGCCTGACGCGCGGCGTCCTCGCCCTAGGCCACGGACGCTGGGCCGACGCCTGGGCACTGAACCCGTTCGCCTACGTCGCCTACGCCGGCGCCATCGCCCTGGCGGCCTGGCCCTGGCTGCACCGGCGCTGGCCGGAGGCCGTGCGGCGTTTCCTCCGTTCGCCATGGCCATGGGTGCTCGCCGTGGCTCTGGTCGCCGCCATGCTCGCCTACGACGCCTGGCGCATCGCCACACGGAACTGAACCGCGATGCCAGTCCCGCCGTGGCCGCGGCGACGCCCGCAGCGCCCGGCTTGGCGCCATCCGTGGTGTCGGCGCGGTGTCGGTGCGGCGGTTTGCGCCAAAGGGCCCTCCTGCTACCTTAGCAGACCGAACAGACGACCCGGAGGGAGGGTGAGGAAAAGGGGCCTGCCCGGACGCACGGGGGCCTGCCCCCGCGGAGGGCGTCGCGTGAATGAACCGGCGGTCCACCGGCGGCGTTCAATACGGCTGCGCGGGTATGACTACACGCGGCCCGGGTGGTATTTCGTGACCGCCAACGCGCAGGACCGGCGCCGGGCATTCGGCACGCTGGTGAATGGGCGCATGGCGTTGAACGACGCCGGCCGGATGGTGCAGGCGGTCTGGGATGAGATGCCGGCGCGCTACCCGGGCGTCGAGATCGACGCCTTCGTGGTCATGCCGGACCACGTGCATGGGCTGGTGCGGCTCGTCGGGGCAGGCCCCACGGTTGGGGCAGGCCCCCGTGCCTGCCCAGGCCCCCGTGCCTGCCCAGGCCCCCGTGCCTGCCCGGGCCCCCGTGCCTGCCCCTACCACGATCATCAGCGGCTTCCTGAGCGAGATGGAGCGGGCGGTGTTCGAGCAGTGCCTGGCGGATGGCACGCCGATGGTGCAGGTGCTGGCGCGCGGGCTGCCATCTGCGTTTCCGGCGCGGGTGCAGCGGGCGATCGACGATGGGCGGCTGCTGGTGATGACACCGTTCCCGCCCGAGGATACGACGGTCAGCTCGGCCAAGGCGGCCTGGTGCAACCAGTATGTCCTGGAGGCAGCCCGCGACGTGGTCGTCGGCCGCGTGACTCCCGGCGGCATGCTGGCCTGCCTGCTGGCCGACGTGCCACCGGGCAAAGCGGTGAGAGTCGTGGGCCAAGACGCCGAGGACCACAGCGAAACCACAGGCGTGTGGCGATGACTCTCGCACAACTCATATGCCAGCCGCTGGCGACCATGGGCTGGCAGTGGATCGAAGGCGATCCGGAAGCGCACACAGGCGATGGCCGACGAGCCTTGGGGTCAAACAATGGAGAGTAGCACTGTGTCTATCAAGATCTCACTGGCAGTCGTCGCGGCGGCCGCGCTCACCCTTGGACTGCACGCCGCGACACCCACCCTCGACCTGACCCTCGACCGGGCCCAGACGTTCACGGTCGGCGGCAAGCCGGTCGCGCTCGCTGGCGAGTTCAAGGACGGCTTCTGGATCTACGGTAAGAAGGGGCTCACCATTCCCGCTGAAGGCCTCCTGGGGCGGCAGGGCACGATCCTCTATCGGTTCAGGGTCTCTGAGTTCCGCGAAGAACCCCTGAAAGCGCGCTACCTCCTGACCCTGCGCGACGCTCGACGGGTCTTCCTGGGCACGTACATGCTGTCCGATGCGAAGAAGCTCTACGTGGCCGTCTGCAACTACGACAAGGACATCAAGGACTACCCCGTGCTCTCCGACGATATCCGCAAGGACGAGCCGTATACGTTCGCCGCGGCCTGGGACGGCGAATCGCTGCGTCTCTACCTGAACGGCCTGCTGGTCGAGGAGATGAAGCAGAAGTTCCCGATGCCGGACGCCTTCCGCTCGCTCTACCTCGGGCCGTACATCGACGGCTGGACGAATCCGCCGCCCTGGGGGGATGACTCGCAGGCGGGGGCCCTGAAGACCTACGACGTGGCGCTGAGTTCAGAGGAGATTGCGGCGCTCTCGGGGGCGCAGACCCGGCCGGTCACCGAGGACTATCCGCAGACGCTCACCGTGGGCAAGGTCGGCGGCGCGGCACCCGTGATCGATGGCGACCTGTCCGATCCCGCCTGGGCACTCGCTGGCGGCATGATCGCCTTCACCGACGGACGCAACGGCCCCAAGACCTGGGCACTGCCGCCCAGTTCGTTCCTGCTCACGTACGACGACCAGAATCTCTACCTCGGCATGAAGACGCTGTTCCCGGGACGCGTGCCGATCAAGGAGGGCTCCCCGCGTGACACCGGCGAGACGGACGTCTGGGGGACCGAGTCCTTCGAGTTCTACCTGCAGATCGGCGGGGCGCTGTATCGCTTCGGCGGCAACGTCGCCGGCGGCTACGTGGAGAGCAAGGACATGGACACGGCGTACAGCGGCCCATGGACCCACAGGTCTACCACCACCATGCGGATCGACGACCGCCGCCTCTGGCAGGCGGAATCGGCCATTCCCTGGAGTTCGCTTGGGCTTGGCGGTCCGCCAGAGGCGCCGATCACGTTCAACGTCTGCCGCTCGTGGTTCCTGCCGGAGACCTCGACCTGGAGTTCCCTCACCCCGGACGGCCAGTACGCGACCATGGCGACATTCCCAACCCTCATCTTTGCGCCCGCCGCCGCCGCGCTCCAGGTGCTCGAGCAGAACGACCCCAGCGGCGGCCGCTTCCAGCAGACGATCCAAGTCGCCGCCGCTGCCGACGGCGAAGCCCAGTACCAGATCCTGCTGGCAAAGCATGACAGCAGCGCACGGCCCTACCCGCTCCATGCCGGCAGCATCACCCTCACCGCAGGCACGCCGGTCACGCAGACGCTGAGTGTGCCCCTCGTGCGGCCCGGCTTCGACAGACTCGTCTTCAGGCTCTCCCAGGGCGGCAGGCCGGTCCTCTGCCAGGTCATTCCGTTCCTCCTCAACGAGGAGTACATCGAGGTCCGGCCGAGCTTCCTGAAGAGCACGGTGGAGCTGCGCACCAAGCTCGAGCAGCTCCGGGGCAAGTTCGGGGACGACTTCCGGGGCCGGCTGAAGGTGATGGCGCCGACCGGCGCGGTGGTGGCGGAATTGCCTGCCTCCGAGCAGGGCGCAGACCGTATACCTTTCCCACGGGACAACCCGGCTGGCACCTACACGGCGGAACTGCTCAATGCCAAGGACGGCACGCGGGTCGACAGCCGCACCTTCAGCTATCCGGGCGTGGGCGAGTGGGAGAAGCAGACTTTCGACAACCGCATCATCCCGCCGTTCACTCCGATTGACGCCGTGGGCGGCCCCGGCACGCTCGAGGCCCGCGTCTGGGGGCGCTCCTACACCTGGCGCAACAGCCTCCTGCCCACGCAGATCGTCACGCAGGAGGAGGACCTGCTCGCGGCACCCGCGACCCTCGAGATCCATGGCGTGCCGCTGCCGGCAGCGGCGTTCACAGTGGGCAGCTCAGCGCCCCACCGCTCCGAGTTCACCGCGCACATCAAGACGGATGCCTATGAACTCGATGAGACTGGCTGGATCGAGTACGACGGCGTCCAGCACGGGACGTTCATCCTCAAGGCGCTCAAGGACCTCAAGGGCGTCGAGGTGAAGGTCACGCTGCCCGCGGCGCGGGTGGGGTTCCTGCACACGTCCTACGACTACAACTGGGGCACCAAGCGCACCGAGACGGTGGCCAAGGGCTACCGGCAGACCTTCCGCTTCTACCCGTGCGTGTGGCTCGGCGACTACGAGAAAGGCCTCTGCATCTTCGCCGAGAGCAACGCCACCTGGAAGAGCGAGCCCAGCCGCGCGGCCACCCTGACGCACGACGGGGTGAGCGCCGTCTACACGGTGACTCTGGCCGACGAACTCAAGGCCGGCGAGACCTTGCCCTTCGACCTGGGGTTCCTGGCCACGCCTGTACGGCCGCTGCCCAGAAACTACCCGCTGAATACCTTCTCAGACCATTACTCGGCCGGCATGAACCGACCCGGGCGGCGGCCGACGGCCTACTTCATTCTGGCCGACGCTGCCTGGGCCGGCCTCGGCGGGTTCTTCTGCGACCTGCCCTCCCCCGCCGACAGCCCGAGCGCGCCGTTGATCCGGCAGCACATCGCGGCCATCCGTGCCGGCGGCGCCAAGGGCGCGCCCTACATGATGGCGCGCTTCCTTTCCGAGGAGTACCCCGAGGTCGCAGCCTTCAAGAACACCTGGCGCCTCTCGCCCGAGCAGACCCTGGACTACGAACAGCAGGGCAAGACACACCGCGTCACCGAGATCTGCGCCTTCTCCTCCGGGGCCGACTTCTTCATGTGGAAGCTGAAGGACTACCTGAAGCGCATTCCCAGCGACGGCATCTACTACGACTTCGGCCTGCCGCCGTGGTGCAACAACGCCGAACACGGCTGCACCAACCGCAGCACCATGCTCGGCAACCGCGAGTTCCTGCGCAAAACCGCGCTCTGCCTGCTCGCTTCCGGGGTCGAGGAGCCCCTCATCGTCCTGCACAACACCGACTCGGTCATGGTCCCGGCATTCACCTTCGCCACGCACCTCTTCAACGGCGAGAACATACGCCAGCACAGCAGCACCCTGATGCACCACGGCAAGGACCTGCTCGATACCTACGGCGCGACCCCGTTCGCCTGCGAACTGAGCTCGCTGCCCTTCGGCTACACCAACAGCGTCTACCACGCCCAGGACCTGCTCCTGCCCGAGTTCGGCGGCACCAACGAGGACCCCGACCTCTACAAGTTCCGCCTCACCAAGGCGGTCATCGCCGGGGCCATCGTGCACCACACGCTGCCCTCCATCTCGCGACTGCACTTCGGCATCTTCGACAAGATCGTGCGCATCTACGATGCCTTCGGGGTGCCCGAAGCCACGTTCATCGGCTATTGGCGAGAGCCGGCGACTGTCAGGGCCGGCAAGGACATCTACGTGAGCGTCTACCGCCAGGCCTCCGGCCAGAAGGCCCTCGCCATCATCTCGCACATCGGCAAGGAGCACATCACTCAGGACCTCCAGATCGAGTTCAACGCCGGCATCCTCGGCATGAAGCCGTTCAACACCGCCACCGAGAGGCTCACCGCGCCGGACCCGGATTACCAGGACCTCTTCGCCATGCTCCAGACGACCCCGAACTCGCCCGACCGCGGCTCCCAGGCGATACGCACTCCCGTCGTGCTCGGTGACTTCGGCTGCTCGGTCACGGGCATCAAAGACAACGTCCTGCGGATGCGCCTGGCCTTCCATTCCTTCGCGCTGGTGGAGCTGCAGTAAGGCCTTCCCCGTAGGAGGGATCGCGCCGCTGTGCTGTTGATGCCGCCGCGGCTCGTGGACGCGTTCACGTCTGTGGACACTCGCGCTCCACACCGGTGGCGAGCGACGCTCCGCCTTGCCCTATCCGGCGCCCATGCGCCAGCGTGGCGGAGGCGGGCGCCACGAGCCGAGTGGCACTCTCCCGGGCACCGGCGGGGCGCGCCGGTGCCCCCGCTGTAGCGGCGGCTGTCCCCAGCCGATCTTCCCCCTGCATTCCCAGGCCCCAACCGGATCACCGGCATGTGCCACGGCCGGCTCGCGGGTGTGTCCGGAATGGCCGGTCTGGCTGGCCCCACTGAGGGGCTGAGGTGGGGGTGTTCTTCTTCTGGGGTCTTCTTCGCGGCGGCGTCTTGATG
>JAGVUW010000437.1 GCA_019136035.1 Verrucomicrobiota bacterium
AAGATAGACTTGGAAGACCAGCCCCTGGGCATTGGCTGCGGCGATCATAGCCGCGATCTCGTCCCGGTCGGCAAAGACATCCATATACGGCGCCCGCGACTGCTGGATCTTGACGTCGACCGAATTGAAGCCGGCCCGGCCCATCGCGGCAAAAATCGTCTGATGATGCTCGGGGACCTTGACCTCGCCCTTGAGAAAATGGCCAGTGTAGCCGGAAAGCAGACGCGCCGGCAGTTTGGCGCCCTCCTGTCCGGCGGCGCCGGCAGCCAGCCCGGCCAGCATCATCGCGCCTGTCATCATGGTCATGGCTCTGTTCATGCCACCCTCATCGTTGTTTGAGCTTGTCAGCATGGGGGGCAGCGTAACTCTCAGCATTGGGGGCAACGTAACTCAACATACCTGCCAATAGGATGATGTGTCACATAACAGGCGATGTCCAAGCATGGCGAAAGCTGGAAAAGGTCCAGAATAGGGATCACCTTCCCAGCAAGTCCAGCATCCCCCCGCGCCTGCGTTAGGAGGCGCCGCTCCTGACACCGCTGTGTCACATGGCAGCAGCAGGGCACATCGACCCGACTCACCGACAGCCGGCGCCAGCCGCGCGAACCGAGCGCGACCACGGGCGCCAGAGAAGGGCGCCGGGGAGAGAGCCACCTCACCGCCAGGCCGCCGGCCAAGTGGGTCGCGCGAGCCAAGCGCGACCACGGGCGCCACCCTACGGCGCCCGGAATGATGCCGAGCCGACGCTCGGCGCTCCCAGCTGCGGGCGCCGCCCCACGGCGCCCGGTGTCCCTGGGCCTTGGGGCTCGAGCCCGGCGGAAAGGGACCCAAGCGGCAAAAGGGGGCTCTTCCGGCAACTGCGTACTTCAGGTAAGTACGGGGGGGACCATCCGGCCCGCCTGGCTTGGAGCCCTCCGCGGACAGGCCTTGATGAGGGCATCCATCCGGTGACTCCCCTATCCCAACGGGATTGAGTCCTACAGCCCAGGGTTGCGGCCATGCCGCTCCCCCTAGGTTCCAGTCCCATACCGCCCGTACAACCCCACCGGGGCTGTGTCATGATGCCGGTGCGCCAGCTCCGGCGATCCGACTGACGCAACCCCCGTTGGGGTTGAGGCCCATGGCCATGGGCCTTCCCAGGGTAGCGGAGGTACCGCAACCCTGGGCTCTGGGACGTAGCCCCCTTGGGGCATTGGAGAT
Organism: Verrucomicrobiota bacterium; assembly: GCA_019136035.1. Taxonomy (GTDB): domain Bacteria; phylum Verrucomicrobiota; class Lentisphaeria; order Oligosphaerales; family JAFGRS01; genus JAGVUW01. Next base: position 1,201 of record JAGVUW010000437.1, read on the forward strand.
CAGCCCCATTCCATGCTGGGAAGCACGCACTTGCCGGATGATCCATATTCCCCCCTCGGCGAGCCGGGGTGGGAATATCCGTTATGCGACACTACCTCTTCTTCAAATGCGACGATTTGGCAGGATCTTCCCGCGAGCAGTCGAGAAGCACACGGCACCGATTCGCGTGGCATGGGCGTAAGGGGGAGTCTGTCCGCAACCGATTCCAGTGAGAAGTCTTGGGTACCGCACCGACGGCAGGAGCCTTCAGGCCCTGCCGTCAAAGCCTGATCCATTCGCGAAGCGGGCCGCCAGGCCCCTTCGCGAGTGGATCAGGCTAGCGCAGGGGCACCAGGCTGATCCAGTCGACGTTCAGGCCGCCCGGGCGGTCGGCGACGAGGCCGAGGACGTGCTGGCCGGCGCGGAGGTCGAGGACGACCGGCCGGCCCTCCTGGACGAGGGTGACCTCGCGCCAGTCGTCGCGGTCGTTGGACCAGCCGCCGGTGTTGGGGAAGGGACACGACGCGGCCGGGTCGCCGACCGCCTGTCCATCCAGGAGGACCTGGCGGGTCACCAGGCCGGGGAAGTCGTGGCAGACGCGCAGGCGCACCGCGTAGCGGCCGTCGGCCGGCACCGCGAAGGTCCACTCCAGGCGATGACCGGCGCGGTCCCAGAGCCGGAAGGCCTTGCCGCCGACGGCGCCCGGCTTGTCGACGATCGCGACCTCGCCGCCGGCCTGGCCGCTGAAGGCCTCGCCCTGGACGGTGATGGCCTTCTCGAGCACCGGCTGGAAGGCCTCGCTGAGGGCCGGCTCGCGGTAGATGCCCGGCAGATCGGCGCCGGCCTCGATCGGCCGCAGGGTGAGCCGCACGCGGGCCTCGCGGACGGGCTCATCGAGGGCGATGCCGAGGCGCCGCGGCGTCGGCCGGCCGGGATTGTCGATGTCCTCGATGGTGCCGGTCCAGGCGCCGCCCTCGACGGCGATCGCGACCTCGAGCGCGCCGCGGTGGTCGTAGATGACCAGGCGGTCGGGGGCGCGCCAGTGCGTGCGGTCCAGGGTGATCAGGGCCGTGGCAAAGGCCTGCGGCGTGGCGAAGCGGACGCGGTCCTCGACCACAATGGCGCCCTCGGCACGGCGGTGCTCGAAGGTGCGCTCCAGGACCTCGAGGTCCTTCACCTCGTAGCACGACGCCAGGTCGAGCACGAGGCGGTCGACGTCGTCGGAGAACTCGCTGGCCAGGACGCGCCCGCGGGCGCTGGCGCCGGTGCGCTGGAGCTGCCCGGCGACC
>JAGVUW010000449.1 GCA_019136035.1 Verrucomicrobiota bacterium
GCTGGGGCTGTCGTAGAGGCCGAATTCGAAGAGGTACCCCGAGTCAAAGTTCATGCCGTCGGCCGCAAAGGCGACCTGGATATTCGCCGGGTGTGCGAAGTGCACCCACTGCGGCGTGCCCTCCATAGGCGCCGCGAAGATCTCGACGTCGATATCCCCGGTGAAGCGCCGCAGGTTCCACAGGAGCGCCTGGCCGTGGCTGACCTCGGCAGCGCCGGGCTCGCCGCGGCCGCCGAAGAAGGACCACTTCGGCACGCAGGCCCAGCGGTGCGTGCCCTGCCAGCGCCCGGCGCCGACGGCCCAGGCAGTCGGGGCGCCGTCGAAGCCGTAGTCGAGACGCTGCGACGATTCGACGCGGGTGCTGTCGCGCCAGTCCGGCCGGCCGAGGCTGAGGCCGTAGGTCGGCCCGAGACGGAGGCCGACGTCGCCCTTGCGCAGCGGCTCCGGGTCCTGCCAGACGAGCTGACTCTGGCCGTTGACGGTGACCTCCACGGCCCCCTCACGCACGGCCACGCGAAGCGCATCGAGGCTCTCGATGGCGAGGTCCTTGGCCGCGACCTCCCTGCCGGCGCGGCTGAGGGCCAGGCGGTCCTTGCCCAGGGTGACGCGGTAGCCGCCCGGGTCCTCCTGGTCGCGATCGGCGAAGACCAGCGCCGTCACCTCGGTCTTCGGCCAGTGGATGGCCTGCCGGCCGGTGCGGCTCCAGGTCAGGGTCACATCGCCGAAGAGGCGCGTGCGGAACCACGACAGCCCCGCCGACGCCTCCGCCGCGGCCCAGAAGCTGCGCGGGTGGGACCACTGCATCATGAACGGGTCGCTGATGAAGCTCTTCTGGGAGAAGTCGCTCCAGGTCTGCTCGCCCGGGCCGAAGGGCTGCGGCGGCGTCCAGGAGGGTGCCGCGGCCGCGCCGCCGGGGGTGCGCGCCGAGGCGTCGTCAAAATAGAGGTCGCGGACCTCCTCAATGCAGAGGCCGAAGCGGCCGCCGGTCAGAAACGGGTCCTCGACCGAGAGCACCTCAGCGCCGCCGAGGAAGACCCGGGCGCGCGGCCCCATGGTCAGCACAGTCAGGCGGTACCACTGCTGCTCGAGCATGGTCACCGGCGTGCTCCCGAGGACGGTCTCCACGCCGGCACGGCGGCGGCTGAGGCGCAGGGTCCCCGGCTGGCCGTCGGCGGGCTGATGCCAGGTCACCTGGTGGAAGTTCTCGGGGTCGCGCCAGTGCACGACGACGCCCCAGGTTGCCGGCAGGCGCGGTACCATGGCCGAGACCCCGTATTCGAGGTCATCCCAGAACCAGTGTGACGCCGTGGCCAGTGCCGTGCCGCGGCCGCTCGGCGCCGAGGCCCAGAACTGGAAGGCGCTCTGGCTGCTGCCGGGGTTCAGGCTGGTGTTGAGCGCGAAGCGCCCGCCATGCGCGTCCCACTGCGACGGGGCTTCGGGCTCGCGCGCGAAGTCGTCGGCGAAGATCACCTCGTCGAGGCGCTGCACGCGCGGGTCGCCCTTGGGAGTCAGGCGCTCGCCGCCTGGCTGGGCCGTGGCCGTGACGCGGCCGCGCGCCGATGGCACCGCCAGCCCCGCCACCATCTCGCCATCCAGGCACACCGCCGCGGTGCCGTCGGCGCGCAGGCGCACCTGAAGCAGATGCTCACCGGGAGCCAGGCGCCGATCGATGCGGACGGCGGGCTGGTCCTTCCCGGGTATGGAGACCACGGTCCGGCCGGGCCGCACCTCGGCGCGCAAGAGAGCCTTCCCGCCGGCGGCGACGTCCATGACCAGCGGGTCCGCCCAGGGCCAGGCGCCGGCCAGGTCGAACGGCAGGCGCACCACGGCCTCAGTGCCGCGGGCCGGCCGGCCGAGGCCGACGAGGACCACCAGGGCCGCCCAGACCAGAGCGCGGACGCGACAACGGCCGGCTGCACGCAGCCGGAAGGACGCTACGTCGACGGGGTGAACGATCGCTGCCATGGCCATACCTTGCGCCACCGGCGGCGCTTCGCCAGCCGGTGCGATAGGGAAGATGCCTCTCGGGCGGCGCTTTTGCGCGCGCCCAAGGCTCCGGTGGCGCCCGGGGGCGCCGGTTCCTGGAGGTGGCATGCGCATCCCTGCGCATGTCCCGGCACCCGGAGGCGCCGGCTCTTGGAGGTGGCATGCGCATCCCTGCGCATGTCCCGGCACCCGGTGGCGCCGGTTCCTTGAGGTGGCATGCGCATCCCTGCGCATGTCCCGGCACCCGGTGGCGCCGGTTCCTTGAGGTGGCATGCGCATCCCTGCGCCAGTCTCGGCGCCCGGAGGCGTCGGCTCTTGGAGGTGGCATGCGCATCCCTGCGCATGTCCCGGCGCCCGGTGGCGCCGGCTCTTGGAGGTGGCATGCGCATCCCTGCGCATGTCCCGGCGCTCGGAGGCGTCGGCTATGGCACGGCGGCTAAAGGGCCGCGGGGCCGCGGCCCTTGGGCTCGGGACAC
>JAGVUW010000568.1 GCA_019136035.1 Verrucomicrobiota bacterium
CGGGGGTCAGGCCGGTGTCGGCGGTCTCCTTGAGGATGCGGTGTTTCTGGCGGCGCATGGCGCGGATCATCGGGTCGATGCGCGTGAGCTGGACATTCAGGATGGCGCCCTCGACCTCGCTGGCGCGCGAGCCATTGCTGATGAACAGGCTCTCGTCCTGTTCGCGGCTGGTCCAGTAGAACTTACAGCAGTCGATCATGCAGCCCATGCGGGTCATGGCCTCGTCGCTGTTGGTGACACAGGCGCCGCCCTCGCCGGCGGTCATATTCTTGTAGTAGTTGAAGCTGAAGGCGCCGGCGTCGCCGATGGCGCCGACCTTGCGGCCCCTGTAGCCGCCGCCGACGCACTGGCAGGCGTCTTCGACCACGGCGAGTCTGTGGCGGCGGGCGATGGCCATGAGGCGGTCCATATCGCAGACGAGGCCCCACATGTGGACGGGTATCATGGCGCGGGTGCGCGGGCCGATGGCGGCCTCGACGGCGCGCGGGTCGAGGGTCAGGGACTCGTCGATGTCGACGATGACGGGGATGGCGCCGGCCGCGACCACGGCGATGGCGGTGGCGATGTAGGTGCAGGCCGGCACCAGGACCTCGTCGCCGGGGCCGATGCGCTGACCGACCAGGGCGGCGGTCAGGGCCGTGGTGCCGCTGGAGGTCATCATCACATGCTTGATGCCGAGGTACTTGGCGTAGCGCTCCTCGAAGCGCGTGCAGGCGCTGCCGATGCCATAGCGGAAGACCTTGCCGCTGAGGAGCACCTCGCTGATGGCGTCGACCTCTTCACGTCCGATGCGGTACATGGCAGAGCTCCTCAGGTTTCTCGCGACCGGCGTCCCGTAGCGACCCAGGGTCCCTCGTGGGGCCTGGACATAGCTTAGGCCCCGGCCGCGGCCTGTCAACCGGAGCGCCTCCGGCGGCCAATAGCGGCCGTGGCGGCGGCGTTGTGTCCATGGATGGACGAGGCCGCGCCGGGGCGCGTCGGGTGTGGCCGGTACGGGCATGGGTGACGCGCGATCAGGAGCCCCCACGCATGAGTCAGGAACGCCTCGCGATCACGGGCAGCGGCCTGGTGTGCTGTCTGGGCTCGGGCAGTGACGAGGTCTACCGGCGGCTCTGTGCCGGCGAGTGCGGCATACGGCCGATCGACCGGTTTCCGGCGGAGGCCTATCCGCAGGGCCAGGCCGGGCAGATCCCGTCGGCGGTCGAGCGGTCGCGAGGCGTTGCGTCAGGCGGGCCGTGCGCCGGGCGCTTCGGATGCCCGCATGGGGCTGGTCCTGGCGACCAACTTTGGCCCGATGGAGGCCCTGGAGTGGTGTTGGCGTGAGCGTGTCGATGTGGGCAGCATGGACGCGTCGACCTTCGCGCGGTTTGACGGCTTCTGTGGTGCCATGGCCGCGTGGCTGGGCTGTGGGGGGCCGCGTCTGCAGCTCAGCCTCTCGTGCGGCTCCGGTGCGGCGGCGCTGGCGGCCGCGGCCGACCTGATTCGGCAGGGCCGCGCCGACCGTGTCCTGGCGATCGGCTATGACCTCATCACCGAGTTCTGCTGGTGCGGCCTGACCAACCTCCGCACCATCACCACGGACTGCATGCGGCCGTTCGACCGTGAGCGCTCCGGCACGATCTTCAGCGAAGGCGCGGCGGCGATGCTCCTGGAGAGCCCGCGGGCGTCGACGGCGCCGGTGCTGGGCTGGCTGGCCGGCGCGGCCACCAACAACAACGCCTTCCACATGACAGCGCCGCCGAAGGACGCCGAGGGCTCGCGGCGAGTGATGGCGGCGGCGCTGGCCGACGCCGGGCTGACCCCGGCGGACGTCGATCACATCTGCGCTCACGCGACGAGCACCAAGGCCAACGACGTCACCGAGGCGGGGGCGCTGCGGAACCTCTTCGGCGATCGCCTCGCCGGCCTGACCGTCGCGGCGCACAAGTCGCAGCTCGGCCACCTGATGGGCGCGGCCGGCCTGGCCGAGGCGATTGTCACCCTGCAGGTCATCCGCGGCGGCGTCATTCCGCCGACGGTGCATCACGTCACGCCGGACCCCGAGTGCCCGGTGGACTGCATTCCGGGCACGGCGCGGGTGCGGAAGGTGCGCTGCGCCATCACCAACTCGGCCGGCATCGGCGGCAACAACAGCAGCGTCGTGCTGCTGGCCGCATCGGCCTAGGGGAGGGCTCTGGCTGTGGGCTCGTGCATGCTCGACATCGCCGGCATCGGGTGGGTCCTGCCGGCCGGCACCGGCGCCGGTGACGGCTTCAAAGCGCTGGCCGCGTCGTGGCGCTGGCAGCCGGAGGACAATGCCGCCCTGGCGGGTTTCAGCGCCAAGGACTACCTGACCTCGGTCAAGGGCTACCTCGACCCGGCCGGGTCGTTCTGTCTGGCGGCCTGCGCTCTGGCCATGGGCGAGTCGCGGTCGGCCGCCGCGGGGCTGCGGGAGCGTTCCGGCATCAGCACCATCACCCGTTGCGGGTCGACCCTTTCGGGATACCGCTTCACCGAGCAGCTCCTGCAGAAAGGCCCGCGCCTGGCCAGCCCGCTGATCTTCCCGCACAGCTACGCCAACACCCCCGGCAATCTGGCCGCGATCGAGTTCGGCTTTGGCGGGCCGCATATGGTCCTCTACGGCGACCAGGATGTCCGCGAGGCGGTGGAGTTCGCGGTGTGCCGTCTGGGCGACGGCACGGCCGACGAGATGCTGGTGGCGGCCTACGAATCCGCCGAGGGCGAGGCCCTTCCGGATGGCCGTTCGGTGGCCCACGGCGCCGTGGCGCTGCTCCTGCGCCGGGCGGTCGCCGGGTCCGGCGCGCCGGCGGTCCTCGATGTCGAGCGCCTGCGGTCGCCGCCGCCGCCGGACACGACCGACGGCATGACGGCGGCCTTCGTGCGCCTGCTGGCGGCCGTCCTGGCCTGAGGGGGTATAGCCTCCGCGCCGGCAGTCCTCAGCGCGGCTTGAGCACGACGATCACCTTGCCGCCGGCCGGGTCGTCGAAGACCCAGGTCACCGGCTTGTCCTCGCGCAGCGACAGGCGGGTGCGCACCAGATCACGCTGGTTCTGCGAGACGCGCACCATGGCATTGCGGCCCTGGACCTCGGAGAGTTCCAGCCGGTAGCCCTTGCCGAGGGTGGCGGCGGCGCCGTCGCGGAAGGCGAGGTTCGACTCGCCCTCGAGGCGGAACGACTTCAGGCCGAGGTTCTGGAGGAGTGGCAGGACGTCCTGGAGTCGCGGCTCGGCCGCGCCGGCGTCGCGGCTGGCGGTGACGAGTCGCACCGAGACGCTCTCGGGGGCGGTCTGGGCCAGCACCGCTGTCAGGCCGAGCCAGCACAGGGCCGCCACCGCGGTTCGCAGAGTCTTCATGGTATGACGCTCCTCATGTCAGGGTGTCGACGATGCCACCCAGATCACCGTGCCGCCGTGCTCGATATCCTCGACGATCATCACGGAGCTGTACTCCGAGAAGACCTCGACCTCTTCGACCTTGGAGAGGGCCGTCGACGC
>JAGVUW010000274.1 GCA_019136035.1 Verrucomicrobiota bacterium
ACCGCGGCGGCGCTGCCGCGGACGACCAGACGCCACGACGACGGCGCGCGCTCGCCGAGGTCGACGACGGCCGAGACGGGACAGTGCCGGCGGTGGTGTTCACCGGCGTTGACAGTCATGTGCAGGGCCACGGCAGGACCTCCCCGTGATCAGGCTGGCGTTGATGGCGACACAAAGACTCGTTTGAGGAACTCGAGGCTGGCGCGCGCGATCGTCTCCGGGCCGGGGGCGAAGTCGAAGACCTCGACCGAGGCCCAGTCGTCGTAGCCGATCGCGGCGAGACCGCGCACGATCGGACCGTAGTCGGTCGCACCCGAGCCGGGACCGCCGCGGTTGGCGTCATTGACATGGAGATGGCCAACCTGCCCGGCGGCCTCGCCAATCACGACGTCGAAGGGCCGCGGCTCGTCGCTCATGGCCTTGACGTCGAGGTGGACCTTGAAGCACGGGTGCCCTACCGCCGCGACCATGCGCAGGCCCTCGGCGACCGTGTTGATGAAGTTCGTCTCAGTCCGCGCCAGGGGCTCTAGGCAGACCGTCACCCGGCGCGACGCGGCCCGCGGCATCAGCGCCACGAAGAGGTCACGGGCGCGCTCCCAGGCCGCGGCCGGCGTCGTGCCCGGCAGCACCATGCGCTGCTTGGGCGAGCCCAGGACGATGCGGTCGCCGCCGAGGTCGGCACAGAGGTCCACGAGGGCCTCGAGGTACTCCAGTGTCCGCCGCCGCACCGCCGCATCGGGGTCGGTGATGACCAGCCCCGGCGGCTTGACCAGGAGCCAGTGCAGCCCGATGATGGCCACGCCGCGGTCCGCGGCGCTGCGGCGCAGGCGCTCGCGCTCGGCGGTGCTCACGGCGCGCGCGTCGTCGGCCAGCGTGAACGGCGCGATCTCGACGCCATCGTAGCCGACCTCGGCCGCCAGACGCAGGGCATCGTCCACGGACCAGCCCTGGCAGAACTCGTTGCACATGGCGAACTTCACGGCGACTCCCCTCAGATGGCAACAGCCATCGCCGGCAGGCCGAACTGCTCGGCCAGCCACTGGTAGGCGGTCTGCATGGCCGACGCCGGCGGGCGATGCCCGCTGGCGTGGTCAATCATGCCCAGCGCCTCGGCGCGGCCGTGCAGCGCGTACACCGGACGGGCCGCGTTAAGGTACTGCCAGCTCGCCGGGCCGTCATACTGGCCCGCGACGATCAGGAACGGACACGGACAGGCCGCGGCCAGAAGCTCGTGATGACGCACCGGCAGGGCCGGGTCGAGGACCTTCGTTCCCAGATACCACGGGTCCTGCCAGTTCGTGAACGAGAAGCCGATGCCGAAGTCCGAGGCCACGATGGCGGTGATGCGGCGATCCAGGCAGCCGTTGTAGAAGGCCATCTTGCCGCCGAGGGAGTGCCCGATGATGAGGACGCGCTCAGCGTCGGCGTCGGGCTGGCCCAGGAGGAAGTCGGTGGCGATGCGGGTGTCGTGGATCAGCCGGCCCATGCCGGTCCAATGAGGGTGGCGCTCGAGGAGGGCCCGCGCCGCGGCACGCCACCAGTCGAAGGCGGCGCCGGTGCCGGGATCCGGCACGGTGTTGAAGGGAAAGGCCTGACCGCACAGAACCATGAAGCCCTGCTGCACGAGGTGCCGCCCGAACTGGACCGTGGTCGGCTCCAGGGCCTCGCCCCTGGCCAGGTCAAAGCCGACCATGGCCTCGGGGTGGTAGAAGGGCACCACCGCCACCGGCAGGCGCTCGCGGCTCGGCCGCAAGGGCCGCAGCAGCACGGCCCGCTGGCGCGAGGTCGGCGAGGTCGGCAGGAGGTACTCCTCGGCGTGCGCCCAGGGCAGATCGACCTGGCGCACGCGCTCCGGGGTGCGGTCGAAGGACTCCGGCTCGGGATGGCCCAGGACGGCCTGCCAGCGCCGCAGGATATCCTCACGCAGTGCCGGCCAGGCGGCCAGCGACGGGGCCGTTCCGGCCGGGAAGATCGGCGCGAGGCCCTCGGGCTTGCCGAGGTCGGTGGTGGCGGGGAAGCTGAGCTTCGCGGTGATCGTCATGGCGTGGCCTTCATTCTCATCAGCGTGGCAGGGGCCGCCGCAGCATCGCGACCAGGAGATCGACGGCGTGGCCGAGGTCGGCCGGGCTGACCGTCTCCGAGGGCGAGTGCACGTAGCGGCAGGGGATCGAGAGGCAGCCGGCCGGGACGCCGTCGCGGCTGGTCTGGATGGCGCGGGCGTCGGTCGTGCCGCCGGGAAGGACCTCGAGCTGCCAGGGCAGCCCCTCGGCCTGCGCCACGTCGATCATCCAGTCCTTGACCCACGGCGTGGCAATCATGCCGCCGTCTTTAATCTTAATGGCCGGACCGGCACCCAGGGCCGTGGCCATGCGCACCGCCGGCTCCGGGACATCGCCGGCCAGGGTGACATCGACCGCCAGGCCGACGTCGGGGGCGACGCCGTAGGCCGCCGTGAC
>JAGVUW010000715.1 GCA_019136035.1 Verrucomicrobiota bacterium
TACTTGCCAGGCATGGTCGATAGTTCCTTCCACAAGACCGCGCCACGGCCGCCCGTGCCGCGGTCGGCGGGGCGGGGGCCGGGCCGGGGTCGATGCATCCTGCGGCCACACTGCCAAATGCGCAATCTAGGCTTGACAGGCACCGATGTCAATCCAGTGTTAACCCGGCCGAAGCATGGCCCGGGAGCCATCCGCGGCCGCGGTCGCGTCGCCTGATGACGCCCGCGCTGCCGCGCCCGACAGAACGACCATCAAGGAGTGCGATCACCATGCGCCACCTCACCATCCCGGCCCTCGCCGCCCTCGCCCTGACCCTCGCCCTCGCCGGCTGCGCCACCATGCAGTCGGGCGGCAAGACGGTCTACACCCTCAAGCGCCACGTGAATACCTGGGAGACCGTCCTGGCGGTGCCGATCGACAAGGCCCACAAAGCCACCGTCCAGGGCCTCGGCGACCTCGCCATCAAGCCCATCACCAGCCGCGTCGACCGTATCACCGGCCTCGTCGATGGCGTCCTCGCCGATGGCACCGACTTCGAGGTCCGCCTCGAGGCCCTCGGCGATGAGGTCACGCGCATCCGCCTGCGCTGCGGCATGATGGGCGACCGCCAGCGCAGCGCCCAGCTCTTCCGCGCCATCGAAGAGCGCCTCTGACGGCTCTTCCGTCACTGGCCGTTGCCTGCCAGTGACGGAAGAGCCGATGTACGGGAGAGCGACGGCGCTGCCCCCGCGAAAATGAGCCGCGCCGCCGCGATCGGCTTGAAGCCCCGCACCGAGGCGGTAGAGTATCCCGCGGCCGGCATCCCGACCGCAAGAGCCTTGACAACCCTGGCCCGATGACGTCGATGCATCCCACCCGGAGAGGTGGCTGAGTGGTCGAAAGCAACGGTTTGCTAAACCGTCGTACGGGGTAAACCCGTACCGGGGGTTCGAATCCCCCCCTCTCCGCCAGAATCAAACGCCGCTGGAAACCCCAGCGGCGTTTCTGTTTTAGCCTGACCTATTCACGCGCCGCACGGCGGCTCGTGAACATGCCCCCCTTCGGGCCTCGACGCGAGGCACTTGCGGCCTCTTGATCAGGGCTAACCTTGAGCAAGCCTCGCGTCGCGACGTGCGTCGAAATTTGCGCCGCAACGATTTGTGGCGCAAGTGGATTGTGAGCGAAGTATCCGTGCTTCGCGAACAATCCAGGTTGGGCGGGTGCGTGGCGCTTGGCGGCACCGGTGCGTTCGGTTTGGTCGGCGTCTCGCGCCCGCCCCCGGCGGCGGGGCCGGCTCATTCGTCGAGGGTCATCTTCAGGTTGTCGAGATAGAAGATGGCCGGGGCGGTGCCGTGGGCGACGAAGCCCAGCCAGAGGACGCGGCTGAACTCCGGGTCGCAGGGGAGGTCGTCCTGTTCGAAAAGGAGGGCGCCCTTCTCGTCGCGGATGCGGAGTTTCCAGAGGCCGTCGGCGAGGGAGCCGAGGCCGTCGCTCATCTCGATGTGGAGCCAGGTGCTGTCGGGCAGGACGCAGTCGGCGGGGCGTTTGTTCTGGAAGAGGAGCTGGCCGTCGGCCTCGATATAGAGGCAGGGGCCGACCTTGGCGTAGCTCGGGGTGTGGCGCCACTCGGTCCAGAGCATGGCGCCGGGTTCGCGGTAGAGGTCGAAGGAGACGGTGACGCGGAGGTCGCCGACGAGGCGGGGCGTGTAGTACAGGTGCGGGTGGTAGTAGACGGGGGCCTCGGCGGTGTCGGTGAACTTGAGGCTGTGCCGGCCGCCGGCGGCGCGTTCGTCGCTGACGGTGATGACGGCGCCGGCCTCGGGGGCCTCGACGAGCGCGGCGTAGGCCGGCTTGGCGCCGACGGGGGTATCCTCGAAGTCGTCGTTGATCAGGCGTAGTCCCAGGGCGGTCTCATTGGGGAGGAGCGGCCGGGGCGGGTGGCTCTGGGGGAGGGCGGTCCAGGCCGGGTCGCCGTAGAGTCCGGCGGCGGCGGGGTCGATGGGGCGGAAGCCGAGGGCGACGGCGGGCGAGTCGGGCTGGAGGCGGAAGTCGCGGGCGGCCGCATCGACGAATCTCGGGTCGGCGACGCGCGAGTGCGCGTCCATGCGCGGGGTGTACCAGATGTCCTTGAGGCCCTCCTTCTTCTGCCACTCCGCGAAGGTGAAGTCGAGGAACTTCAGGGCCTTGCCGCTGGCGTGCCAGTAGAGGTTGTAGTCGATGATCTTGTCGTAGCTCTGCCACTCCTTGACGAAGCGGAAGGGCGTCGCGTCGCCGTCGAGCAGGACGATGTTATTCTGGACGACGTTGGTGCGTTCCGAGTCGATGCCGAGGCCGAAGCCGCAGAAGGCGCTGATGTTGTTGATGATGGTCAGGGCGGAGGTGCCGTGCTGGATGCGTATGCCGCCGTGGCCGCAGTCGTAGCAGAGGTTGTTTTCGCAGAGGACGCCGGCGCTGCCGCCGTCGAGGTAGATGCCATGAGGTGCCGTGCTGGATGCGTATGCCGCCGTGGCCGCAGTCGTAGCAGAGGTTGTTTTCGCAGAGGACGCCGGCGCTGCCGCCGTCGAGGTAGATGCCATGGCCGATGGCATCGGGTGGGGTGCCGACGTGGTGGACAACGTTATTGCGGATGATCGAGCCGGGCGTGAGGCCGAGGCTGTAGATGCCGCCGCCGTCCTCGAGGACGCGCATGACGTGGTGGACGTGGTTGAACTCGACGATGTTCTCGCGGGTGCCCGAGGGGACCGTGTCCCAGGTCCAGCCGAGGGAGATGCCGGTGTAGCGCAGGTCGGACACCTCGTTGTGTGAGATGGTATTCTGCCGGCCGTAGCCCATGAAGATGCCGGTGGCGCCGGGGTGGATGTGGCCGCCGTCGTGGATGAAGCAGTTGTCGATGGTGTTGTGGTGGGCCATGCGCTCGTAGGGCGTCGGCCGGTCGGTGGTGCCGAGGCGGATGCCGCCGCCGCCGAGGTCGTGCAGGTGGCACTGGCGGATAGTGTTGTCGGCGCAGTCGGTGGCGAACCACAGGCCGTAGCGTCCGACGTGGGCGACCTCGCAGGCGGTGAAGGCGCAGTGCCGGGCGCCATGGAACTCCAGGGCGGCGCCGAGGGTATTGGCGGCCTGCGGTGTGGAGAAGCCCTCCGGGGGCAGGCGCCAGGCGGCGTGGTGGAAGGCGATGCCCTCGAAGCGGATGTGCTCGACCAGGCGGCCGGCCTCCGGCTCGCCGGTGGCCACGACGAGGCGCTCGAGGAAGGGCGCGACGACCGTGGCAGTGGCGAGGTCCTCGTTGTCGAAGGGTATCACGCGCAGCTCGCCGGTGCGCCGATCGAGCTGCCACTCGCCGGGTGCGTCGCAGGCGCCGGGGTGGTTGTAGACCACGTAGGGACAGGTGGACATGCCGGGCTTCGGGATGGACCAGACGGCCGGCCCGCCGAGTTCCGCAGTGCGCGTTGCCGGGTCGATCGACTTCAGGGGGAAGGTCCCCGTGTTCCAACTGAAGTAGAGCCGCAGTTCGACGTCGGCGAGGTCGGGCCAGGCCTGCAGGTCCTGGCGCTCGAAGACGAAACGATCGCGCGCGGTTGCCTTGCCGTCGGCCTCCATGACGCCGTTGGCGACGGCGTACTGCCCGGCGTTCGGCGAGCGCGCGTAGAGGTATCGCCGGCCGTCGATGAAGAGCTGGCGGAACACCCAGGCGTGGTCGCGCGCGGCGGGTATCGTGGTTGACCAGACCCCATCCGCGCCGCGCTGCAGGCCGGCGATGACGCGGCCGCCGGAGACGACCGGGCGCTCGCCGGGGTAGGCCGCCCAGGTGATGGGCGCCGCGGCGGTGCCGGAATCTTCGGGGGTCAGGGTGAGGGTCTCGTCGAGGATATGCACGCCGTCGCGCAGGAGGATGCGCACGCCGCCGTCGGGCAGGCCGGTTTCGGCCTTCAGGCGGCGCACGGCGTCGCGGGCGCGCTGGAGCGTGCGGAAGGGCGCCGCGGTCGTGCCGGCCGCGGCGTCATTGCCATCGGGCGCCACGGTCAGCGTCAGCTCCGCGGCCGCCGCCACGGTGGCCAGTGCCGTGGCCAGGCCGGTCGCGATCCCGATTCCCTGCAGCGGGTGGTTCCACAGCGCCATCGGTCGTCCTCCCGGTTGGGCGGCAGACGGGACACACCCCACCGCCCCGACTCTTTCGCCGGAAGTGTAAGCCCCCGAAGCGCGGAAGCAAAGCGCCCGCGCGCCGGCGGGGCTCCCCCCCTGGGATCGCCACTCTCCCGAGTGGCTCCGGTTCTGCCAATCGGGAGATTGGCGCGCCCGGGAGGTCCACGGACGGCGCCGTGGACCTACTTGCCGGGGGCGGCCATGTCATGGTCGATTCGTTGGCCGAAGGCCTGGCCGGCGCTGGCGTCGAGGCGGGCCCAGCCGCCGGTCATGGGCACGACCGTGAGGCGCATCTCGACGCCGTGGGCGGCGAGGTCGTCCGGGTGCGGCGTCAGGAGGACGTCGACGCGGTTCTGGGTGCCCTGGTAGGCGCGGGCGATGAGGCGGAGCGGCTCGCGCCCGGCCAGGGTGAGCCAGGCGGTGCCGGTGCTGCCGTTGGGGCTTGCCTGGAGGTCGAGGAGGAGGGTCCAACTGCCGTCGACGCCGGCGGGCAGGTCCAGGAGCGTGACCTGGTCAACGGGGGTGCGCACGGTGCCGGACGGTGCCGGTCTGGACCTGGCCGGTGAGGGTGCCCTCGAGGCGTCGCCGCCGGGGGTTGAGGGTCAGATCGAGGTCGATGGCGACGCGGGCGGCGCGGTCGGGGCTGGCGCCCTTGCCGGCGGCCCGCAGGGCGACCCGGCCGGCGGCGCCGCGGACACTGCCGCGGAGGGCCATGGCGACGGTCGCGGCCGGAAGGTGGCAGCGGGCGCTGCCGCGGAGGTTGCCTTGGGCATCGTGGAGGATGTCGATGATGAGCGGGGCGCCGTCGAGGGTGGTGGTGTAGGTCCCGGTGGCGTTCCAGATGCCGCGGCCCGCGGCGGCCTCGTCGGGGCTGAGGCGGACGATGAAGGTCCCGACGGGGTCCACGGGCTCCGGTTTGGAGAGCGGCTGGGTCGGGTCACTGCCGGACCAGAACTCGTGGAGTTCCGGGGCGCCATCGCCATCGAAGTCGCCGTAGGGAGCGACGTCGTCGAAGCCGTCCACGGCGTCGGCCGGGCTGGCGTTGATGATGAGGACCTCGAACCAATCCGGGACGCCATCGGCGTCGGTGTCGGCCGTGCTGCTGGGGACGCAGGTGCGTGTTTCCGGCAGGCCGTTGCCGATGGCCTCGGCGTGGCCGACCCAGTCGTGGGCGGTGGTGAGGAAGCCGTAGGCGTGGCCGCGTTCGCCGGGGAAGGCGGCGCTGGTGGCGCTGGTGTCCTGGAGCCAGAGCTGGAGAGGCCCGTCGTCGGTGCTGACGTAGAGGTCGTAGGTAGCGATACCGGAGCCGCCCGGGTCATCCTGGCCGGTCCAGTGCAGGAGCAGGTCGGGGTAGGGCATGCGTTCCGGGAAGGCCGTAACCTGGCTGGTGGGGGTGCCGGCATCGATGCGGCTGGTGACGCGGTTGGTGACGATCGGGTCATTGACATCGAAGACGATGCTGGCCTGGTTCTCGAGGGTGGTGCCGCTGGGCAGGCCGTCGCGGTGGCGTATGGCGAAGGTGATGAAGCCCTCGCCGCGGCCGTTTGCGTCGTTGGGCGGGAGGAATCCGGCGAGTGGATCTTCGGGCGTTCCGCCGGTGGTCGGGTCGGTCGAGCGCAGGCGCCAGGTGACGACGCCGGTGGCGGGGTCGAGGTCGGCGCCGATGGCGACCGGGTGGCTCGGGTCGTCGGGCACGGTAATGGTGGTCTGGAAATGCTGCAGGCCGGGCGGCACCTCGACGGTGGTGTGGTTGGCGCCGAGGTTACGCAGCTCGAAGCTGCTCCAGTCCAGGCGCGGGTCGAGGGCGTCGGTGACGACGACCTCCTGGGCCGGTGCCGAGGCCGAGGCGAGGTTCTCGAAGCGTATGGTGTAGGCCAGGGTGGCGCCGGCGGGGACCCAGCCCTCGGGGCCGATGCCGGCGACCGCCTTGTCGTTGGG
>JAGVUW010000203.1 GCA_019136035.1 Verrucomicrobiota bacterium
GCCGGTGCGATGGCGTCGGACGGGATGTCCAGATGCGTGACCGCACGCAGACGTGACGGCCCCATGGCCAGGAGGCGCACGCCACGCTCGGCACAGCGCGCCGCGACCTCCGCCCCCGTCAGGCCGCCGGGCGGGGTGCCGAAGAAGACCATATTCGTCCGCCATGGCGATGGCTCCACCGCCACCCCCGCGGCCGTCAGCAGCTCGGCCAGGCGCGCGGCGTTGGCGTGGTCCTCCACCAGGCGCTCGCGGTGCTCCTCCAGGGCGATCAGCCCCGCCGCCGCCACCACGCCGGCCTGGCGCATGCCGCCACCCAGGCGCTTGCGCCAGTGACGCGCCGCCGCCATCACCTCGGCCGGACCGCACAGGACCGACCCAACCGGCGCCCCGAGGCCCTTCGACAGGCAGATCTGCACGGTGTCGACATGCGCCGTGTAGGCCGTCGCCGGCACACCCCAGCGCGCACAGGCGTTGAACAGCCGGGCACCATCGAGGTGGACCCGCAGGCCCCCCTCGCGACCCGCCGCGGCCACCGCCGCAAACGGCTCCGGCGGCACCGCCAGGCCGCCGCGGCGGTTGTGCGTGTTCTCCAGACAGAGCAGCCGCCGCGGCGCTCGGTGCACATCCGGCGGCTGAATCTCGGCACGAACCGCCGCGGCCTCGGGCAGGCCCGCGGCGTCGTCGAGGGTGTACGGCATCAGGCCGCCCAGAACCGCCAGGCCGCCCCCCTCATAGATGGCAATGTGCGCCTCGCGGCCCAGCAGCACCGCGTCGCCGCGCTGGCCCAGCGTCAGCAGCGCGACCAGGTTGCCCTGGGTCCCGGAGGTCACCAGCAGACCCGACGCCTTGCCGACCAGGGCCGCGGCGCGCTCCTCGAGGCGCCGCACCGTCGGATCCTCGCCAAAGACGTCGTCGCCGACCTCGGCCGAGGCCATCGCGCGGCGCATGGCCGGGCTGGGCTGGGTGACCGTATCGCTGCGCAGATCGATGACTCGCATGGCATGCTCCAGGCCGTATAGGACACGCGGCGGGGCTGCCGTCGACAACCGACGGGCAGCGCCGCGGCCCTACTGGACCACCCCCAGCCTCGGCTGGCAAGCCGGGCAGCCGCCACGCGGCGCGCGGCGACTGCTCACGGCACCCGCATGCGCCCCCGGTGGCCCCGGATGTCCCGGGGCGGCGGGGCGGGAGCCGTCCGGGAAGGGACCCAAGCGACACAAGGGACTCCAGGATGGGCCCGGCGCAGATCACTCGTGCCGCTTGGGACCCCGCGGCGCCATGGGGCCCCCGGCGTTGCCGGTGTGCCCGGCGTCCCTGGTGTCCCCGGTGTCCCCGGTGTCCCCGGTGTCCCCGGCGTCCCTGGTGTCCCCGGTGTCCCCGGTGTCCCCAGTGTCCCCGGTGTCCCCGGCGTCCCGGCGCCGGCGCGGGCCGTTGCCTGCGGCGGCGGGTGCGCCGCCTGGATGGCGGCCAAAGAGCCGCTATGGTCTCGAGCAGTGGGCGCCGCTGTGTGTATCGGTTCAGCCCCATAGGAGTCAGAGCCCATGGAAAAGACCCCGCGTGTTGCCGTACTCCTGGCCGAGGGCTTCGAGGAGATCGAGGCCGTCGCCGTCATTGACGTCCTGCGTCGCGGCGGTGCCGCGGTACGGGTGGCCAGCCTCGGGGCCGCCGACCGCGGCGTCAGCGGCGCGCACCAGATTGTCGTCATGCCCGACTGCAGCCTCGACGGCCTGCGCGCGGCCGACCTGGAGATGGTCGTCCTGCCCGGCGGCATGCCCGGCAGCGCCACCCTCGCTGCCGACCGACGCGTCCTGGCGCTCCTGCAGGCGGTCCACGCCGCCGGCGGTATCGTCGCCGCCATCTGCGCCGCGCCGATCGCCCTCCAGGCCGCCGGACTCCTCGCCGGACGGCGCGTCACCTGCTACCCGTCCTTCGAGAGCCGCCTCGTCGGCGCCCGCGTCACCGGCCGCACCGTCGAGAACGACGCCCGTGTCATCACCAGCCGCGGACCCGGCACCGCCATCGTCTTCGGCCTCGAGCTCCTCGGCGCCCTCGGCCGCGCTGAGGCCGCCGACCAGCTCCGCCAGGCCATGATCGTCGAGGCCTGAACGCCGGGCTGCCGGCGCCGCCGGCGCCGGCCTGAGACGACGCCAGGGCTGATCGAAGATCGCGTCAGAGCTCGCCTGGTCACCCTGAAGGGGTGCCAGATCGCAGCCGGGGGTCGCGCGAGAGCACGACCCCCGGAAACGCGAACCCACAACCCACGCACCCTGAAGGGGTGCCAGAACCGGACTTTCAAACAGCCCTGAACCCCGCCCGGGGCGCGGTTCGCATCGCTGACCCGACGGCGCTATACTACAGGCCGGTCGCCAGCCGCCCGGAGTATCCTTGCCTACCCCGGCCTGGGATGCTCCGCACGGCCACAAGCAGCGGAGCACGAGCTATCGTGAGAGCCTT
>JAGVUW010000016.1 GCA_019136035.1 Verrucomicrobiota bacterium
TCACCCAGGAGCCGTCCATGCCGGACGAGCCGATGCGGCTGGCCGACCAGTACCCGGTGTGGACCTTGCGGTCGGGGCGGTTCGGCGGGCAGACCAGCTCATCGGTGGGCAGGTCGTTGATACGTTCGCAGGCGACGTGGGGGTCGCAGTCGGCAAACTCGCCGTAGCCATAGCCGGCGAGCACCAGGTAGGATGGCAGGACTTCGGCCAGGCGCAGGAGGATGAGGCGGGCGCCGTTGGCGTAGTCCGGGTTGCCGTTGACCGTGTAGGCCATAGCCAGGGTGCGGAGCTGCCAGGTGAGATGCCCGAGCTTGCAGCGGCGGATAATGCCGGAGAAGGTCGGCCGGGCCTGCTTGTAGCTGAAGCAGACGAAGGTCTCGCCGCCGCAGAAGCGGAAGACCTGTCGCGGGTCCCAGGTGCTGCGCACCTCGACGCTCTCGGGGTAGGCGTCGTTGGGGAAGACGGTCTTGCAGACCGTGCACGTGAGCTGGTTCGGGTTGCGGGCCGACCATGTCCACATGCCGTTCGGGTGCCAGCGCAGGCCCTTGTCGCGGCAGCCGGGGCAGGGCCCGGTGCAGCCCGGCGTGGTGATCTCGGCCATATCCTCGAGGTAGGCCGGCGTCAGCATGGGGATGATCTGGGCGGCGGTGCGCTCCTGCTCGGCGGCCCAGGCGGCGGCCCAGGCGTGGCGCGCGATGTTGGCGCGGGCGCGGTCGAGGTCGTCGGCCTTGAAGAGGGTCGCCGGGTGGCGGACCTGGGCGCGGTAGCGCTCCCAGGCCGACCAGTCCTTCGGATCGTCGTACGGCATTCCCGGCGTCGCCGCCAGGAGACCGGTCAGGCTGCCCATGAGGACCCCCATGATCAGGATTCGCGTGTCCGTCGTCGTCATCCGGTTCCTCATTCGCCGAAGAGCTCCAGTTCGCGCACCCACATCAGGTGCGGCCGGCCCGCGGGGCCCTTTCCCGCCGGCTGGAGGACGCGGAACCGCGCCGCCGTGGCCGGCGCCGGCAGGGCCAGGGTCGAGACTGCCTCGGGCGCCGTCGGCCGCAGGGTCCCGACGGTCTTCCAGCCATCGCCCTCGGGGATCTGCAGGGCGACCTCGCTCGAGGTGCGGGCGATGCCGGCATCGAGCGACCAGTGGATGGCCATACGGCCCACGGTCGTCGGGGCCGCGAAGCTGACGAGGATGCTGTGGTCGACGGCATCCTCGGCCGAGGCCCAGGCCTGCTGGGTCCAGTGTAGCGCGGCGACCTCGGTCAGGCCGTCGTTGATCGGCCCGGCGTGGTAGTCGCGGCCGAAGGAGCTGTCGACGCTGATCTGCGCTGCGGCCGCCAGATTGCCGCGCCGGCGCGGGTCCTCCACGACCGCGACGTCGTCGAACCAGACGGTGCCTGCCTTGCCGCGCAGGAGGAGGTAGACATTGACGTTGCGGATGGGCTTGCTCGGCTCGATCGTCAGCTCGCCGAGCTGCCAGTCGCTGTCGCCGCTCGCGAAGTTCACGGTCTGGCCGTAGAGGGGCGTGCCGTCGGTGTAGTAGAGGTCGACGTAGAGGGCGTAGCCCTTGCCGGGGGCGCCGGTGACGCCCTGGCCGCGCGAGGCAGCGCGGACGCGCAGGGCGCCGGGCGTGGTCTGGTTCAGGGTCACGCTCTGGCTGATCGAGCTCGAGCCGGTCTGCGGGTTCGTCAGCCGCAGCGCGGCGCGGCCGTGGTGGGCGACGGCGGTATCGAGGGCGGCGTCGCCGGCGATGGCGCCCCAGCCCTGCAGGCCATCCTCGAAGCCGGGGTTGCGGATGCGGTTGGCCGCGGGCGGGATGTGGAAGGCGGTGAGGCGGGCCGCGGCGCGGTCGGCACCGGCGCCGGCCGTGACGGCCAGATCGATCGGACCGGCCGGCATCGCCGCGTCCGGGAGGACCTCCAGGACGGCCGGAAGGGTCGCGCCGGCCGGCACGGTGACGCGCTCGGGTGCGGCCACGGTGCAGCCTGTCGGCGCGGCCGCGGTCAGGGCCACCTCAACGGCCTCCGGGCGGTGGTTGGTGAGGCTGGCCTGCAGGCGCATCCGGCCGCTGAGGGCATCCACCCCGGCCAGGGCCAGGGCCAGCTCCAGGGGCTGCACCAGGCGCAGGCGGTGGCGCGTCTGAATGGCGATGCCGTGCTCGGCGGGGCCCAGGGTGAGGGCGCCAACGACCTCCAGTTCGCTGCCCACGGCCGCCGTCGCCGGTATGGCCAGGCGGGCGCCCTCGGCAGTCGGCGTCAGGGCCGCCCCGGCGCAGGTCATTGCGACGGCCGTCGCCAGGCCCTCGACGCGCGGCGCGGCCATGGCCAGCGTGATGGTGCTGCCGGGGACCGCCTGGGTCGGGCCGACGATGCGCGGCGGCTCCAGGCCGTAGGCCGAGAGGGCCACCTGGCCGAGATGCCGTTCGATGGTGTCGAGGTCGCGCCGGAGTCGCCGCGC
>JAGVUW010000602.1 GCA_019136035.1 Verrucomicrobiota bacterium
CATGACGCAACACTCCGATCTCCCGGCAACAACAATGAACAGGATTCGCCCCTGTGTCAAGGGCTGCCGGCGAGATTTCGTCCGGTGCCGACAGTATCCGTGGTATGGGAGAGCCGCCGGGCCGACGGTCCTGAGCAGCCGCTGCTCCAGAACTGTGTCGGAGAGGTCCGATGGTAGGAGCTGGGGCAGAGCCTCGATTGCCGGCGAGCGCTTCACCGTGATGGGTGAGACCTGGCAGCTTCGCATGATCACACGCAGACCAGGATCTGCCATCAGCGGACCAGGGGTTCTGAAAAAACCCTGCTGTCGAGCGTAAAACTTCCAGAACAGCTGTTCCGACCACCTGAGTCGGCCGGGCTGCAGAAAAAAGTTCCGCGCATGTTCCTGGGGGTATTCAGTGCCCATGGCAGCCTCCAGCGCCGTGGCCGATGAAGCCCTCCTGACCCTCGCTTCAAGGGTCTCACAGAGGCCCGTCCTTGCAGCCTGCAAAGACCCTTAGTGACAGCATTCCCTGCCCTGTTGATACCCTCCTGACCGGTACGCACATGGCCGTCCCTTAGACCCGCCGTACCAGGTCGGCCTCATGCCGTCCTGCCGGTGAGGCCGGCCTGGCGGCGCTGGAGGTGACGCTGAACAGCCCGGACGCGCCGGGCCAGATCCGGGCGCTGCGTGAGGCCCTCGGGTCAGCGGTGTGGGTCGGGGCGGGCACGGTCAGAACCGGACTTTCAAACAGCCCTGGCCGGCAGCGCCCCGGCGGGGTACCTTGGTGAGCGAGGGTTGGATCAGCGACGCCCAACGGGCAAGGATGGTGCACGATGACGACCCACGGCATGCTGCTTATCGGCCTCTTGACCTTCTGCGGTGTCGGCCATCTCCTGAGCGCCGGCGAGGCCGAGGACCGCGCCGCCGCCCGCAAGCTTCGGGAGGACGGCAACGTCCAGGAGGCCGTGGTGCTCTTCCGGAAGCTCCTGGCGGATCCTGCCGCTGATCCGGCGCAGGTTCCCGACGACCTCGGGTACGGTCTGTACTGCCTGCAGCGTCTCGGTCGTCAGGCCGAGATGGACGGCCTTCTGGAACTCTCGATTGCAGCGCACGGGGGCAACTGGCGTCTGCTGCAGCAGGCGGCCCTCGCCTACGGCGATCTCCTGCAACACTCCGGAGAGGTCATCGGCGGCGAGTTCCGGCGTGGCCATGGCCACGGCCAGGAGGGCCGCTGGGCCGACTGTCACGCGCGCGACCGCGTGCGGGCCCTGCAGCTCATGGCGCAGGCCCAGCCGCTGGTGCAGGCCCTGCCTCGGCCGTCGGCCGAGGCCGCCGGTTTCTTCCTGACCTTCGCGGACCAGGTCGCCTCGTGGTTCATTCCGAGGGAGTCCTGGCGTCTGCAGATCCTCACCGACCTCGAGACACTGCCGGACTACGACGAAGAGCGCGGCATGAGCCGCGGCGGCGGGCGCGGTGCGCCGGTCGGCGCCGATGGCCAGCCGGTGTTCTACGGGGTCCCGGCGAGCTGGTCGGCGGCGTCCAGCGATGGCGAGCGCTGGCGCTGGCTTCTGCGGCAGTCCGAGGAGGCCGACCCGGCCCGATCCGGTCAGGCCCGGCTCGTCGTGGCACGCGCCCTCCACACCGAGTTTGGCGTTCAGACCATCGCCTGGTCCGGCGGCGTCTTCCTGCAGGACGACGCCGATGAACGCGCCGGCGTGTTCGCCGTCGACACTCTGAGCGACGACGAGACCATCGCCCGTCTGGCCACCGGCGTGCGACGCTTCACCCTCCCCGAGGGGCACCGTTACATCGCCATGCTCAAGGCCTTGGCCGACGACACCGACAGCGCCGTCAAGGCCGAGGCCACGCGCCTCCTGATCAGCATCTACGAGAACCGCCGCCAGTACCCCGAGGCGGTGACCTGGTTGGAGCGCTTCACGGCCTTCGACGCCCAGAACGCCGCTGCCGGCATCCGCCGCATCACCGGCAACTGGGGCCAGTTCGAGCCCGTGAGCACGCTGCCGGCCGGGCGCGCCGCGACAGTGCCCTTCCGCTTCCGCAATGCCCGCCGGGTGACCTTCACGGCGCACCGAGTGGACCTGGCGCGTCTCCTCGCCGACACGCGTGCCTACGTCCGCGGCCGGCCTCGTCAGCTCGACTGGAGGAGGACGAACCTCGGGGAAATCGGCCGCCGCCTGGTCGGGGATAACCAGCGCCAGTACCTCCTCGACAAGGCGGCCGAATGGACGCTGGAGCTGGAGCCCCGCGACGGCCACCGCGACCGCCGCATCACGGTCAGCACGCCCCTGCAGAACGCCGGGATGTACCTCCTCGTCGGCGAGGTGGCCGATGGGAATACCACGTGCATCCTGGTCGTCCTCGACGACACCGTGATCGTGCGCAAGCCCCTGGACCGCCAGCACCTGGTCTTCGTCGCCGACGCGGTCACGGGCCAGCCGGTGCCCAAC
>JAGVUW010000722.1 GCA_019136035.1 Verrucomicrobiota bacterium
GCCAGGTCGAGGGTGGTCAGCACGGCGCTGGTGTAGCCGCCGATGGCCAGGAAGGCGGCGTGGCCCATGGAGACCTGTCCGGCGTAGCCCATGACCAGGCCGAGGCCCATGACCACCACGGCGGTGTAGGCCGCCATGGTCCACTGCACCAGGTAGTACTCCCGGCCGCCAAGGCGGGTGAGGACCTGCACGCCGACGACGGCGAGGGCGAGCAGGGCGACGCCGAGGAGGTTGCCACGCCGGCTCATACCCGTTCCTCCAGGCTGGCCGGGCCGCGGCTGGCGAAGAGCCCATGCGGCCGGAGGATCAGGACCATGACCAGGAGGGTGAAGGCGGCGGCGTCCTTGTAGGCGGCGGGCAGGCCGACGCCGACGCTGAGGGCCTCGGCCAGGCCGACGAGCAGCCCGGCGGGCACCGCCGCGGCGGGGGCGCCGAAGCCGCCCAGGATGGCGGCGGCGAAGCCCTTGATGGCCAGGCCGGTGCCCTGGTCGTACTGGGCGCTGGTGATCGGCGCGATGACGGCGCCGCCGAGGGCGCCGAGGCCGGCGCTGATCATGAAGGCCAGCGTGCGCAGGCGCCGTACGTCAATCCCGGCGAGCATCGCCGCCTCGGGGTTGGAGGCGCAGGCGCGCATGGCCCGTCCGGTGAGGGTGTGGTGCAGAAAGAGGTGCAGGAGGGCCACGCTCAGGCAGAGGGTCCCGAGGACCCAGAAGACCTGCGGCGAGATGGCCGCGCCGAAGACCGCCACCGACGAGCACTCGTCACCGCTGAAGAAGGCCAGGCGGTGCGGCTGCTCGTCCCAGACATGCACCGCCACCTCGCGGATGACGATCGCCAGGCCGACCGTGATGATCAGCATCTGCAGCGGCGTCGGCCGACGCAGATGACGGAAGAAGAGCAGCTCCAGAAGCGCCCCGAAGACGACCACCACCGCCACCGACAGGACCAGCGCCACCGGCAGCGGCATGAAGGCCGACAGGGTCACCGCCGTCATGCCGCCCAGCATCACAAACTCGCCCTGGGCGAAATTCAGGATGCCCGTCGTGCTGTAGATCAGGTTGAACCCGATCGCCACGATGGCGTAGATGCTGCCGACGGTCACCCCGGAGAGAAGGTACTGCAGGAGCTGCGACACCCGGTTCTCCTCAAGGCTCGAGCAGGACGAACTGGCCGTCCTTGACCGTCAGCATCTCGAAGCAATCGAGGCCGAGGCCGTTGTGGTCCTCGGGAGTGAAGCTGAAGATGCCGGTGGTGCCGACGACGCCCTTGAGGCCCTCGAGGCCATCGCGGATCTGGTCGCGCTCGGCGCCCTTGGCGCGGATGGCCTCGGCAATGAGCATGACCGCGTCGTAGGCATAGCCGCCGAAGGCGCTGACGGGCTCCTGCCAGCGCTCCTCGTAGGCCTTCTTGAAGGCCATCAGGACGGCCTTCTGCGGGTGGTTGTCCGGGAGTTTGTCGACGACCAGGATGCGGCTGGCCGGGAAGAGGATGCCGTCGGCGGCCTGGCCGGCCTGCTCGACGTACTTGATGTTGCCGAAGCCGTGGCTCTGGAAGAGCGGGACGTCCATGCCGAGCTGCTTCATGTTGCGCGGGACGATGGACTGCGCCGGCACGATCGACCAGTTGACCACGGCCTGGACCTCGCGGCCCTTGAGCTTGGTCAGGATGTCGGTGAGGTCAGTGGCCTTCTTGTCGTAGACCTCGCTGGCGAGGATCTCCATGCCCTGGACGGCGGCCAGGCTCTCGAGCTGCTCCTTGCCGGCGGCGCCGAAGCCGGTGTTGTCGGTGAGGATGCCGATGCGGGTCAGGCCGCGCGCCTTGGCGGTGTTGAAGATCCAGGTGACCGCCTGGCTGTCCTTCTGCGGGGTCTTGAAGACGTAGCGCGCCACCGGGTTGACGATGACCTCGGCGGCGGCGCAGGAGACCAGCGGCACGCGGGCCTCT
Source organism: Verrucomicrobiota bacterium (assembly GCA_019136035.1). GTDB lineage: Bacteria > Verrucomicrobiota > Lentisphaeria > Oligosphaerales > JAFGRS01 > JAGVUW01. The sequence continues at coordinate 1,945 of JAGVUW010000722.1, forward strand.
TCGCAGATGGCCTTGATCTTCATCGTCTCGCCGCTGTTCGAGGGGCCGATGATGGCGGCGACCTGGTCCTCGTCGATGAGCTGACGGGCGAAGGAGACGCACTTGTCCGGATCGCCGGCGGTGTCCTTGCAGATCAGCTCGATCGGCCGGCCGCCGATGCCGCCCTCGGCGTTGATCTGGTCGACCAGCATGCGCGCGGTGCGCTCCTCGGGGGCGCCGAGGAAGGAGGCCGGACCGGTGACCGCAAACAGCGACCCGATGCGGATCGGCGTCGCCGCGCGCTCCTTCCGGCAACCCGCGGCGAACAGCAGCAGCACCGAACCCAACGCGGCGAGGACCCAGCGGCTCTTCATCATGCACCCCCATCGACCGTGGTTCGTCACGGCGGCCCCGACGGCGCCATCGGCGCCAGCCCGTCCGATCACGGCCGGCGTCGGACCGCCTGTCCAGAAACTGACCAATCTAGCATTCCCGCGCGGGGCTGTCCACAACCGCGGCGCGGGCGCCGCGAGCCGAGTGGCGCTCCCCCGGGCGCCGTCCCCCCCGGCGCCCGCCGCCGGGACCGCCGAGCGTCGGCTCGGCTGCCTGGGGCCGCCGAGCGTCGGCTCGGCCTCTCCCGGGCGCCCTGGAGCGGCGCCCGGGAGGTCCACGGACGGCGCTGTGGACCTACTCGCCTGGCGGGAGTGTGACCTCGAGGCGGGCGCTGGCGGTCTGGCCGGTGAGGACGTCGCGGGCGTGGAGGGTCCAGGTGCCCGGCGGGTCGTTGGCGGCGAGGGGCAGGACCGTCGT
>JAGVUW010000594.1 GCA_019136035.1 Verrucomicrobiota bacterium
AGGCGGGACGCCTCGCGGTTGTGGACAGGGAAGGGGAAGTGGAAGGGGAAGAGGAAGAGGAAGAGGGGAAGTTTTCTCGCCAAGCCGCCAAGATCGCCAAGAAGAGGGGGACATGCAGATAGGGCGAGTACGCCCGTGCGTCGGTGCGTCGGTGCGACACGCGGGTGGGAGGCGGCACGCGCATCCTTGCGCGTGTTCCGGCGTCCCCGCGCGCCGGCGGGGCGGCTGCAGGGGCTTCCGCGTACCCGATCCTCTTTCCCCTTGGCGCTCTTGGCGGCTTGGCGAGAGACGATCCGGGTCTTTCTGCTGAGCCCGGCCCTCTGCGCTGGGCGCCGGCCTGCTGCTTCAGGGCCGGGCGGCGGGCGGGACGAGGTCCGCGTAGCGGAATGTCGGATTTGGCCTCCCCGGCATCAGACAGCGGAGCGTCTGCAGGGCGGCGGTGGCCTCACGGTGGTCGGCGGAGGCGGCGATCGACCGCCTGACCACGGCCTCGAGGTCCGCCGGGGGCATCTGCACGCGGGCGTTGAGGATGAGCGCGGCATGGGGCCCGGTCAGGGCGTCCAGGTCGCGGCCTGTGACCTCGCCCTCGAGGCGGGTCAGATTGGCCAGGCCGGCGGCGCCATCGCAGGTCACGACGAGCTTCACATGGCCGACCTCCGCGCGCCGTGCGCGGAACTCCTCGTGCAGGCGTGCCATGAGGTCCAGGGCAAAGGCCCCCCAGTCCGCGTTGCCGCGGTTCGCGCGGAGGTCGACGACGGCATTCAGCCAGCCGAGGACGGCTTCGCCCTCGGCATAGCGGTCGTAGTCCACGGCCACGATGCGGCGGCCGGCCGCCGTGTCGTCGATGACCGCGTCGAGCCAGGCGTCGATCCCATCGCCATTCCTGGCCGAGACCATGCCGAGGGCCGCACCGGGGAGCTCGCGCTCCAGGGCCGCCGCGATGCGACCGCGTTCCTCAGCGCTCAGCGTGTCGATCTTGTTGAGGAGAACGCGGTCGGCCTCCTCCATCTGGAGCCGCAGGATGTACAGAGCACTGCGGTGCATCAACGCGCGGTCTTCCTGAAGGAGGTCGCGGACCCGGGCCGGGTCGGCCAGGACCGTCAGCGGCGCCAGGGCCACCTCCGGGAACTTGTCCTTCAGCGGCTGCAGGATTGTCGCCGAGAGGTCGGTGCAGCTCCCGACCGGTTCGGCGATCACCACCTCCGCGCCCTGGTCCACCAGGGACCGCACTGCCGCGATGAAGCCGTCGAAGTTGCAGCAGAAGCAGCTTCCCGCGACCTCGCGCACGCCTGCCCCGGATCGTGACAGGAAGGCGGTGTCGACCAGGTCGGGCGCCTGGTCGTTGGTGACCAGGCCGACGGCCTTGCCGCGTGCCGTCAGGCGTCGCGCCGCCTCCCAAAGCAGCGTCGTCTTGCCGGACCCGAGGAAGCCGCCCACCAGAATCAGCTTGGCTGCCATCCGTCATCCCCTCCTGTCCGATGCACCCGCACAGCAGGCCCCCGCCCGCGGCCTGCCGCGCATCGCCGGCTCAAAGACGCACACGAAGAAGCCCGCGGCCGCGGCGGCGCCTACCGCGGGGGCCAGGACGTAGACATAGAGGAAGCCGCCCACCCGGTCGGGGAACGCCGCCTCGCCCCAGCCCATCATCCAGGCCACCAGCCGCGGGCCGAGATCACGGGCCGGGTTGAGGCCGGCCTGCGTCAACGGGGCGATCAGGCAGATGATGGACGTCACCGTCAGGCCGATGAATACCGGCGCCAGAGCGTCATCCGGACGGCCCACGTTGCAGCCCTCCGTCAGCGCGAAGATCATCAGGACCAGCAGGAACGTCCCGAAGCCCTCGGCCGCCATGGCCAGGGGCAGTGACACGACCGCGGCGCTGCCGGGGGTCGCGTAGTATTCGCCGAACATCCTGGCCGTCCTGACCGACTCCGGCGCCCCCCGCACGATCTGATGCGCCTGCTCGTAGGCCGCGATGGACGGCGCGAAGAGGGCGTAGAGAACCAGGCCGGCAAGCACCGCTCCGACGAACTGAGCCAAGACATAGCCGGGGAGCTTGCGCGGGCTCATGCGACCGCTGACGGCCATGGCCAGACTGACGGCCGGATTGAGATGGGCGCACGAGAGGTGACGCGTCAGGTAGATCGCCAGCGTCACGCCCAGACCCCACGTCAGGGCGATCTGCAGAAGCCCGTGGTGCGCGTCGAAGAGGACCGTCACCGCGACCGAGCCGCAGCCGAACAGCACGAGCAGGAAGGTCCCCAGGGCCTCCCCGACCAGACCGCGCCCGGAAACAGACCACGTGCGTATCATCGTTGCCCTCACGGACGTTCGTTGAGAAGCTGCAGCAGCCCATCGACCTGCCGGCGGTAGTCCTCGAGCGTCCTGGCCCAGCGGGCCAGGCACGCCCGGCCGTCGCCGGTGATCGTGTACTTCCGCTTCGCC
>JAGVUW010000540.1 GCA_019136035.1 Verrucomicrobiota bacterium
CGCGGTCGCTGTCCCGCGCGATGGCCTCCAGGGTCTGCCCGGAATGGCGCGACAGGATCTCGTTGAGGACCTCGCGGACGCGCAGCATCTCCTGGGCCTGGATGTGGATATCCGCCGCGGTGCCCTCCATGCCGCCGGCCGGCTGGTGGATCATGATACGGGCGTGCGGCAGGGCGTAGCGCTTGCCCGCCGCTCCGGCCGCCAGGAGCACGGCGCCCATGCTGGCGGCCTGCCCGATGCAGTAGGTGCGCACGTCGCAGCTCAGCATCTGCATGGTGTCGTAGATCGCCAGGCCGGCCGAGACCACCCCGCCCGGGCTGTGGATGTAGAAGTCGATGTCCTTCTTCGGATCCTGGCTCTGCAGAAACAGGAACTGCGCCACCAGCGAGTTGGCCCATCGACGGCCGAGCCGAGGAAGACGATGCGGTCCTTGAGCAGACGCGAGTAAATGTCGTAGGCCTGTTCCCCACGACCGGTCTGCTCGATGACCATCGGCACGAAGTACGAGGCGTGAGGCTGACGCATCGGCCGGTTACTCCTTCTTGTCTGCGGCCTCAATCACCTCGGCAAACTCGACGAGGCGATCCAGGACCATGGTCTCACGCACCGACACCACCAGGTTCTCCAGCCGGTCGCTCTCCTGCAGACGGCGGATCATCACCTTCGGCGTCACCTGGCTGGACCGCGCCATGTACTCGATCAGGCCCTGCACGCGCTGCATGTCCGGCTCGATCTTCTCGACCTCGGCAATACGCCCCAGGAGGTAGAAGCGCTTCAACTGCTGCAGGGCTTCCTCGTCGGCCTGGGCGCGGAGCTGCTCCTGACGCTTGCCGAGATCCTCGGGCGTGGCGCCACGACGCATCTCGCGATCGTAGAGGCGCATCATCGCCTCGTAGGCGGCGACGCGCTTGCGGGTCGCCGGCAGGGCAACCTCGAAGTTCGAGAGGAGGGCCGTCAGGACCTGCTGACGCAAGGCCTGCTCCTGGGCCTGCGCCTTCTCGGCCTGGAGGTTCTCACGCACCCGGCCGCGCATCACCTCGACCGACTCGGCACCGACCTGCTGGGCCAGCTCGTCGGTCAGCTCCGGCACGAGCGAGCCGTGCACCTCGAGGACCTCAAAGCGGTACTGGGCGCGCTGGCCGGCGAGGTTCTTGTCGTTGAAGGACTCCGGGAACTCCACCGTCAGCTCGCGCGACTGCCCGGGCTCGACGCCGACCAGGCCGGTCAGCGTCCCCGGAATCAGCTCCGGCTCGCGCAGGGCCAGCCAGGTATTCTGCGCCGACAGGTAGAAGCGCGAGGTCTCCGGCAGCTCGACCGGCGCCGCCAGGGTGCCCTCGTAGCTGACCTTCAGGAGGTCGCCGGCCTGGGCGGCACGCTCGACCTTCTCAAACGATACCCGGCTCCGCAGCCACTCGGAGATCGTCTCCTCGACCTCGCTGTCCGCCACCGTCGCCGGCACCCGCGACAAACGCAGGCCCTTGTACTCTGGCAAGGCAAAGCTCGGCGCCACATCGAACGACACCGAGAACACGAAGGTGCTGTCGGGATTCACCGCGAGCTTGTCCTCGTCCTCGACCCGCGGCGTCGTCTCGGGCGTCAGCGACTCCTTCTCGATCGCCTCACGCACCGCCTCGCGGAGCAACTGCCGACGGCACTCCTCCGCCACCTGGGGGCCATAGTGACGCAGCAACAGCGCCTTCGGCGTCTTGCCCGGCCGGAAGCCCGGCACGCGGGCCTGCTCGCGGAAGGCCTTGAGGGTCTCCTCATAGGCCTCACGCACACGCTCGACCGGCACCTCGATGTCCAGCTTGATCCGGCAGGCCTCGGGCTCGCTCCGGACCACTGTCAGCGGTGCACTCGTCTTGTCCATGGTCGCACCCATGTCGTTAGGTTACGCAATTCCTGATCGCGCCAGAGCCCCCAGGTGCCGACGGGAATCGCCGGCACGAATCCGGCGGGGGCAGTGAATCTGGCGTCAGCGCAAAAGGTTTGTACTATAGTACCGGCCTCACACGATGTCCATGAGAAACACCTCTGACCTATGCCTTCGATGATCCCATGGCAGGACAACCCCGGCTGGCATGACTGGCGCTGGCAGCTTCGACACGCCGTGCGCGACCCCGACGTCCTGGCCGACCTCCTCGACCTCGACCCCGACCGGCGCCGCGACCTCGCCCGCACCGCAGCGCGCTGGCCGCTCATGGTGACGCCCTACTACCTAGCCCAGGCGCGGACCCTGACGCCGGCTGACCCGATCGTGCGCCAGGTCCTGCCCGACCCGCGTGAGCTCCTCGACGACCCGTCCGGCTCGCCCGACCCCCTCGGCGAAGGCCGCGACTCGCCGGTGCCCGGACTCGTCCACCGCTACCCGGACCGCGCCCTCCTCGTGGCCGGCACGCGCTGCGCCGTGCTCTGCCGGCACTGCATGCGCAAGCGCGCCTGGGGCGCCCCGGCCGCGGCCGCCGCCGATGACTACCGCGCCGCCCTCGACTACCTGCGCGACCACACCGGCATCCGCGAGGTCCTCGTCAGCGGCGGCGACCCGCTCCTCCTGCCCGAGGCGCGCCTCTTCGGACTGCTCGCCGCCCTGCGCGCCCTGCCGCATATCGAGATCATCCGCCTCGGCACACGCCTCCCTGTGGTCCTGCCCCAGCGCTTCACCCCGCGCTTCTGCGCCCGCCTCGGCGCCGCCGGGCCGCTCTGGCTGGCGACA
>JAGVUW010000322.1 GCA_019136035.1 Verrucomicrobiota bacterium
ACCTCAACAGCGATCCTTCTGGAGACGGTCTATGATGAAACGTGCACATGACAGGAACCTCATCGCACGCACCGCCTGCCTGCTGGTGTGGTTCTCGGTGCTGGGGGTAACCCCCTGGACAATCAGCGTCGGCGCTCAGGACGCGGCGCCGCCGGCCGTTCCGGCCGAGGTCCTTAAGGACGCGGGCGAGACCGCTGCCCCCGCCAAGGCTGAGGGTGGCGGCCTCGATGCCATTCTCGAGTCCTTTTCCAAGGGCGTCCCGGCCGATGACGCCAAGCCCGCGACTGAGGCCGCCGCTCCCGCCGTCGACCCCGCCATCAAGGCCGCCGCCGAGAGCGACGTCCGTCAGCAGATCGCCGGCGAGACCGGCGCCACCGGGGCTGAGGCACAGCCTGCGGTGCCGGTCGTCGAGCCCGAGCCCGAAGAGCTGACCGGGGTCGAGAAGGTCCGCCGCCAGGAACTCGAAATGATGGCCGATGAGCTCGCCGTCCAGGCGATGAAGCTCTGGCGCCAGGGCGACTACAAGCAGGCCGTCGATAAGTACAAGGCCGCCACCGAACGCCTGAATACCATCTCGCGCAGCCAGCCGCGCATCATCAAGAAGCGCGAGAACATCGATGCCATGCTCCATAACCTCTATACCGACTGGGCCGGCGCCCTCGTCGCCGAGGCCCAGCGCCTCGTCAGCGTCGACAAGATCGAGCAGGCCATCGAACGCTATACCACTGCCGGCGAGTACGACCCCTCCCGTCGTGAACAGATGGACGAACGCATCCGCCGCTGCCTGGAGCTGAAGAAGCAGCTCGAGCTCAAGGAGAAGACCAAGCCCGAGCTGGTCGATATCGACAAGGAGCAGCGCGACTTCGAGGTCAAGGTCCTGATCGAGCAGGGCAAGGTCTTCCTCAAGAACCGCCGCTATGCCGATGCCCGCGACAAGTTCGAAAAGGCCCTCCTGATCGACCCCTACGAGGTCAGTGCCATCCGTTACCTCCGTCAGATCAACGAGGAACTCGACGAGATCGGCGTCGAGAAGTACCAGCAGGTCGTCGCCGAACGCATGGCCGAGACGCGCTGGCGCTGGTCGGAGCCCGTCAACCCCGTCATGAGCGACGTCGGCCCCGACGCCCGCAGCTCCATTACCCGCAAGGACGACGGCGCCACCGGCGTGCCCAGCAAGATCAAGAGCATCATCATCCCGCACATCGAGTATGACGAGGTGCCCGTTCGTGAGGTCATCGCCGACCTCAAGCAGAAGAGCATGGAACTCGATGTCGAGGATGGCTCCGGCGTCAATATCCTCCTGCAGACGACCCCGCAGGCCATCGCTCCCGACATGGGACCGCCCACCGGGCTGCCCGGCGCCGGCGGCATGGACGGCGGCATGGGCGGCGCCATGCCCGGCATGGACGGCGCCATGGGCGGCGCCATGCCCGGCATGGAAGGCATGGGCGGCGGCTTCGGCGCCCCCGCCGCCGGCATGGACCCGGCCATGGGCGGCGGCTTCGGTGCCCCCGCCGCCGGCATGGACCCGGCCATGGGCGGCGCCATGCCCGGCATGGAGCAGTTCGGCGGCATGGGCATGGGCGCCGCCGGCACCCCCGCTGCCGCTGCCCCCGCTGCCCAGAGCGTCGGCGATCGCCCGATCACGATGACCCTCGATAATGTCCCCCTCGCTAACGCCATCGACTACATCTGCAAGCTCGCCGGCCTCAAGCACCGCATCGAAGAGCACGCCGTCATCCTCGCCGACCAAAGCGTGCCCTTCGAAACCCTCGAGACCCGCTTCTACAACGTCGCCGCCGGCGTCTTCGACTCGCGTCGCACCCGCAAGAAGGCCGACTCGCTCGACTTCGGCAGCGACGACGATGACGATGACGATGACGACGACGACGACGACGATGACGACGATGACGACGACGACAGCGGCTCCGGCGGCACCGGCCGCGACCGCTACATGGTCAACGTCGACCAGTTCTTCTACATGCTCGGCATCACCTTCCCGCAGGGCGCCCGCATGACCTACTTCCAGCGCCAGGGCAAGCTGATCGTCCACAACACCCCCGAGAACCACCGCCGCATCCAGAGCATCCTCGCCGAGATCAACGAGACCCCCCGCCTGGTCACCATCGAAGCCAAGTTCGTCGAGGTCCAGCAGACCAACCTCGATGCCCTCGGCTTTGACTGGTCCCTCATGGCCGGCGGCGTCGAGTACAACCCCGGCACCGGCGCCGGCGATCACTTCCTCTTCAGCGACGTCACCGGTAGTAACACCGGCCTCGGCGGCAAGAGCGATCTCCAGGCCGGCGTCCAGAAAGGGGCGTCCCTGACCAACGGCCTCCGGCAGGCTGCCGACTTCTTCGCCGATTTCAACGGCAACAGCGAGCTCTTCAGCACCTACATGATCCTCGGCAACTACGCCTTCGAGACCGTCATCCACGCCCTCGAACAGCAGGCCAATGCCGACGTCCTCTCCTCACCGAAGGTCACCGCCCTCAGCGGTACCACCGCCATCCTCCGCGTCGTCAGCGAGCGCTACTTCCCGGAGAGCTGGACCGAACCGGAACTCAATACCACCGGCTCCGGCGACACCGCCTCGGTCAGCATCACGCCCTCGATCCCCGAGTTCGGCGAAGCCCGCGATATCGGCGTTATCCTCGAAGCCCTCCCCACCGTCGCCAGCGATAACTACTCGATCGACCTCGAACTCAAACCCCAGGTCATCGACTTCCTCGGCTACGACGACTCCTTCAACTACACCATGGTGCTCGCCGGGCAGTCCATCCAGGCCAAGGCCTCGATGCCCATCCTGTCCTCCCGTACCGTCGAGACCAAGGTCATCGTCTGGGATGGCGAAACCGTCGTCCTCGGCGGCATGATCCAGGAACGCGTCGATAAGTACCAGGACAAGGTCCCGCTCATTGGCGATATCCCCCTCGTCGGAAGACTCTTCCGCAGCGAAGGCGAACGCAGCGAGAAGATCAACCTCCTGGTCTTCGTCACCGCCCGCCTCGTCGACCCGTCCGGCCGGCCCCTGCGCCCGAACGAGGTCCGCGGTATGCACGACTTCGGCCGCTGACGCCCGACGGAAGACGGCCGCATGAGCTGCACACAACGGACGTACACCACCGCCACGCCGAAGGCCCCGGCGACGCCTCCCAGCCGCCTGTGGATAACCCCCGGCGCGCACGGGCAGCGGGCGGGCGTTGTTGACAGCAAGGAATTTTCAGCAGAGATGAGCGCGGCGGCGGCGCCTGAAAGCGTCGCCGTCGGGGCCGGTGCATGGCAAGTAGGTCCACGGCGCCGCCCGTGGACCTCCCGGGCGACGTCCACGGCGCCCGGGAGACGACTGGCGTGGCACGTCGGCCCCATGACGGCCCTGCCGTTCGGCGCCCCGAAGGGGCAGGATTCGTCAGCCCAGGGCAACGCCCTGGGGAAGCCCGTTGGGCGCCTCATGCAGGCTGCAGGCCTGCCAGAATCGCAGGGCTGCGGCCCGTACAGCACGCGGTTATTGACAGGGCGCAAACCCGGAGTTGTTGACAGGGCACGCGCCCAGGGTTGTTGACAGGGCGGCGACGCCCTGAGGTTGCTGACAGGGCCTTCGCACCACGAAAAGCGGTGCCGGGCTTCTCAGATTTTAGAAAAGAGCTCGCATCGAGGGCCAAAACGGCCTCGAAACGGGCTGTTTCGGTTCGGTTTTTGGCACGGGTTATGCTTTAAGGACAACGGTCGACCCATGCCTTGACAGCGCCAGGAGCACGACGCAGCCGTGAGTAGACTGAGCCTTGCAGACCCAACGAACCCGATCGCCGACGCCGCCCAGGGCGACGACGTCGACCGGCGCAGTGTCAGCACGGTTTCGGCTGCGGTCACGGTCTCAGGGCGTCGGGTATCCGGCCTCGGGGGCGCCACGCCCTCGAGGTCCGACACCCGCCGTTCGGAGCGAACGAACGACGACATGCTTACCAAGACGATCAAGATGCCTAAGCGCACCATATCCAGGAGACGTCGTATGAACCCGACACTCATCCTGTCTCGCCTCGGCTTCGGCCGCTGGTTGGCACCGCTGACCCCGCCGCGGCGCCCCGCGTCGCGGTCGGTCCACGCCCCGCCAGCCGGGCGGTCGCGGTCCCTCCCGGCGCTGACGGCGGCGGTAGCGCTTCTGGCGCTGGCGCTGGGGCCGGTGGCGGAGGCGGCCATCACGGTCACGACGTCGTCGCAGATCGTGAGTAACCAGGGCCTTCTGCCGCACAGCCCGTGGACGCCGCTGTGGCGTGTCGAGATCGACTGCGGCGCCGATGCCGACGCCGGTAATCTCTCCAACCTTGCGATGTCCTGGATCGGCACGCAGAACTTCAACGTCAACCGCGACATCGCTGAGATTCGCGTGGTGACGACGAGCGCCACCACGGTGGCGTTCAGCCCGACGTCGCTCTCGAACTACGAGCCGACCAACTACGCCTGGTGGACCCCGGCGAACGGCTGGCAGGCCACCGGCACGATCTCAGTCGGCGGCCCGAATGGCCCGGTCCGCCTTCCGGTCCCCGGCACCGCGGCCGCGGCCAACTCGTGTTACTGGATCATCATTCGCACCAGCGATGCCATCCCCGGCGACATCACCGACGGCGACGACAACCGCGCCCGTTTCCAGTCCCGCATCCGCCTCACCGGCAGCCAGTCGGGCACGCCGAGCTCCTACGACACCGGCGACCGCGACACCACCGTTATCACTTGCGAGGCACAGATTGTTGACATGATCCCGTACAGCTCGATGAATCGCCGCGGCGGCTACCCCCCCGGCAATCAGCTCGAGTACGTCAACGCGCCCCTGGCGATGAACAACATCATCCAGTCGGACCACCCCGCCAGCGGCCTGCTGCAGCGCGAACTCATGGGCGTCTATGATCCGTATCCCGTCCTGGCCCTGAACATCGCCGGCCGTTCAGGCAACATCGGCAACACCAACCCCGACGAGGAAATCCTGCTCTCACTGCGTGCCATCCTCGAGGACTCCGGCCGCCAGGGCAACTTCAGCACCTCGGACCTAGCCAGCCACCCGCTGTCGCGCTACCCGAACCTCACCCTCTGGGAAGACAGCGACAACAACGGCATCTTCGATCCGAACGCCGACCGGCTCATCAGCACGGTCTCCAGCGGCGCCCCCTGGGGCACGAACCACATCACGGTTTCGCCCACCACCCCCGGTCCCAGCGGCGAGGCGCGCTGGCAGTTCACCCTGAACGTCCGGGACGATGTCCACGGCATCGACCAGCATGGCGGGCCGCACCTTGACACCACGGTCGACGGCCGCCCCGACTTCTTCCTCTGCACGACGACGGTCCCTGACCACGGCTGGGTCACCAGTGTGCCGCTCTACGGCGCCGACTTCCGTATGTTCATGGAGCCTGGTAACAACCTCAACTTCCTGTATGCCGGCCGCACCGATCCGGCCGAAGGCGGCATGCCGGCCTACGCCTCGACCCTGGCGCAGCCCCTGGCAGCGCAGGACAACCTGATCGACCTCTATGACACCACGGTCGCGGCACCGTACACCCCGCCGGCGCTGGCGCTGACCGTCGCAAGTGCCGTCGGCTTCGATGACCCCAACGGCAACTGGACGGCCTACCTCCGCATCGCCGACGCGACGAACGCCGAGGTGCTTGCCTACACCGACATCGCCGGCAATGTCTTCACGCTGACCGCACCCGCCAGCTTCTCCTACGCGGTTGGGGCAACCGTGACCAGCTACTATCCCGACCCGAATGAGTCGGGCAAGAACTACGTCATGATTGAGGGCACGGTGCCCGTCGTCGGCGGCGTTCTTCCCGAGTTCATGAGCTACAGCGATATCTTCCCGGACAACACCGGCACGCTGACCGGCGTCACCCGCAGTGACTACTTCGGGACGATGACCCAGCCGATCATCCTTCAGCACAACGTCGGCGATATCGTCTACTATCCGGTGAGCAGCAACCCGGCCGCCCTGGCCCAGGCTGTGGACAACAGCCAGACGGTGTTCATCCTGAGCAGCGGCGAGGCCTTCCCCGACCCGGATGGCACCCGCTGGGTCTTCATCCTCTGCCAGTCGGAAATCATGCGCTACAACGACCGCGAGGAGTGGTTCAACCCCGGCGACGGCAACACCTATATCCGCCTCCTGAATGTCCAGCGCGGCTACTATGACCCCATACTCACCAGCGTCGGCCGGCCGGCGACCCGCGCCGCCCACGCGGCCGGCCAGACGGTCATCTACTTCGACCAGCCCGGCCGGCTCGCCACCGCCCTGCCGCGGTCACTCCAGTACCAGGGCTTCCCGTTCTTCATCGATGATGGCTTCACCCCTGACCGTATCCTCCTGAGCAGCAGCACGCCCGCCGAGATTGCCGTGGCGAGCCAGTTCCCGGACCCCGACGGCGGCTACCGCGTCTACGCCCAGATTGGCACCGAGTGGATTTCCTACAACGACCGCGCCACGCACCAGGAGCTCGACGGCAGCCCGACCTACGTCGTCCTCACCGGCCTCAAGCGCGGCGAGCGCGGCACCAGCCTGGCCGGACCCTACGCCGCCGGCACTGCGGTCACCGGCGAGGTCCCCGGGATCTTCCTCGAGGCCACCAAGAGCGCCCAGATCATGTTCGATCTGATCACGCACCCGGCCGATCCGGTCGAGGCCGACGGCTTCCCCAGCCCCGTCCTTATTTTTAACATGTGCGATAGCCGCTACGAGCCCGACAGCGAGAAACTGCACTGGGTCCGCCTGCACTTCCGCCAGACCACCCCCGGGTCCTTCAAGCCCAGCGACCTGGCACCCCTTTCCGACGACGCCCTCTCCGGCGTCAGCCTCTGGCGCGACCAGAAGCGCAGCGTCAGCGACCTCGACCAGCAGGGCCTGCTCAACCCGCGCGGCGGCATCACGCAGCTCACCGTCGCCGATGAGAACATCCAGCTCAGCGCCGAGAGCCTGGTCTGGTACAACGGCACCGACGACTCGGTGTGGAGCCCCGACAACGACGACCCGAACGGCCACTACTACGTCGTCGTCAAGCCCAAGACCGCGATCGATCTCTACCCGCACGACTTCGTCAACAACCTGCCCAGCTACAGCGACGACCGCACCGGCGCCTACAAGGGCATGGACTACATCTTCTGCGTGCGTGGCGGCGGCGCCGGCAAGCCTTACCCGACCGACCCGACGCGCTGGTACGAGCGCGGTCCCGACTACGGCGATTCGTTCCGCGTGTCCATCGACAACGAACAGGACATCCAGTTCGGCTTCGGCTTCCATGCCGACCCGACCCTCTTCCCGCTGACGAACACCGCCTCGGTCTCGACCGTCCCCACCTTCTTCTCCGATATGTCTCCGTCGCGCCTGACCTCCCGCGAGCGCTCCGCGGTGGTCGGCATCGACCTCGTCGCCCCCATCGGCAGGAACGTCTCCTTCAATCATGTCGCCTTCCAGATCTACGACACCGGCGACATCAACTTCCAGATCAGTGACCTGGTCGATCCGAACGCGACCGTCGCCGACTGCGGCATCGCGATCTACAAGGACAACGGCTCCATCACCGGCGTCTTCGACCCGCAGGACAGCCGCGTCCTCATGACCGGCCTGCCGCGCCTCGAGACCATGGCCTGGATGAACCCGGCCTACCACATCGTCGAACTCGACCTCGACGCCACCTCCGTCGGCGCGATCCCCACCAGCAACACCGGCGAGTTCGCCGGACCCGACTACTTCATCGTCCTGCAGCCGACACCCAGCGCCGACCCGGGTGACGACTTCTATGTCCAGCTCTGGGGAAGCACCATGCTGGGCACTCGCGACGACACCATCTCCTTCACCGGCGACGCCGGCGGCATCACCTACAAGCGTCTGCGCACCGGCACGATGATCGTCGAGACGGTCACCAACACCATCCTGACCAACCAGGTCCCGGCCGGCATCCAGGTCAACCCGGGGCAGGGCCCGCTGAACGCCGTCGGCATCGACACCTACGACCCGCTCGGCACCGCCACTCTGCGCGGCCTGCGCGCCTACTTCGAGACGACCATGGGCCTGGACCCGAATGACATCCTGGCCCCGCTCAACGGCACCGCCACCGGCGGCGTCTCGGTCTCCTCGCGCACCGGCGGCGCCCAGGCCACACAGCCCACCGTCTGGCGGCACGACTTCACCGATGGGCTCGTTCACATCGGCGGCGGCACCCAGGAGGCCCTCAGCACCGGCGACGCCCTGGCCTGGTTCACGCAGGCCAACAAGCTGGTCTGGATCGATACCGACAAGAACGGCGTCTGGAATGCCGGCGACGCCCTCTTCATCGAGTCTAGTGCGTTGCCCGTCACCGCCCGCGTCGCGACCTACGACCTCGCCGATACCCTCATCGCCGGCACGCCGGCGCCGGGCACCGAGGGCGTCGTCGAGTTCGGCGGCAACTACGGCTTTGCCTTCTACGACGCCGCTCCCGCCGGCTTCAGCTTCGGCAGCGGCGACGATATCTACTTCCTCGGCCCCGGCCGCAGCACCATCGGCTGGTATGCCGACCTGGTGCTGACCACACCCGCCCCGCTGCCCACCGATGACGCCGGCGCCAACGCCCCCCCGGACTTCTACCTGCGCTACACCGCCAAGAGCGACCCGAGCATCTACGGCGATCTGCAGTTCTCGTTCTACGTCCCCAATAACGGCGTTACCTTCTCGACCGGCTACTCGTACGCTGACACCGACCGCATCACCAACCTGGTGACGATGCGTTTCGTCCCGACCGCCATCGAGAACTTCCTCGCCACCCGCGGCAACGGCAGCGTCTCGCTGAGCTGGACCCTCCCGGCCGGCACCGCCTTCCCGAACGTCCTCATCCTGCGTACCGAGGGCACCGCCCCCGGTCCCGGCGAGGTCCCCTCGCTCTCGACTACCTACACCGCCGGGCAGTTCGTCGGCGCTGCCAAGATCGTCTATCGCGGCACTGGCACGGCCTACCTCGACCTCGATGTCGTTAATGACACCCCGTACTACTACCAGGCCTTCGCCGGTGACACCAATGGCGACGCCACCATCGACCAGGCCGATATGATCAGCGCCACGCCCTTCCCGGTCACGCCCACGGGCGACGTCACCGCGCCCGAGGCGGTCACCGACCTGGTCATCAGCAACGCCGACCCGAACCAGCTCAACCTCTCCTGGAACCTCGCCGACCCGGCCGACGTCAAGGGCGTCCTTATCCTGCGCCGCAGCGATGACGCCTACCCCGACCAGGCCCCCGTCAACGAGTACACCTACGCCCCCGGCGACGCCCTCGGCAGCGCCACCGTCGTCGCCTACCTCACCGCCGCCAGCGACACAGTCGCGGCCGCCGGCGTCAACGACGCCACGGACCAGATCACCCTCGACGACGCCAGCGCCTTCCCCGATCCCGATGGCGCCTTCCTGGCCTACATCGATGTCGCCGGCACCACCTTCGCCTTCAACGACCGCGCCGGCAATGTCCTGCAGCTCCTGTCGCCGGCCGACCTCTCCGGTGTCAACGCCGCCGACCCTGTCGCCGTCATCCTCACCCGCATGGATGACCTCGCCCTGACTCCCGGGACGACCTACTACTACGCCCTCTACACCCACGACGCCCCGGTGAACTACTCCACCGCCACCATGGGCAACAGCACCGTCCAGAACGGCGGCACGACTCCGAACAACATCAACAACCTCGCCGCCACCTTCGAAGTGGTCGGCATGCAGCGCAACATCCGCCTGACCTGGACCTGGCCGGGCGCCCCGACCCCCAGCGGCATCATGATCGTGCGCAACCCCGGCGCCCCCGCCAGCGGCGAGCCCGTCGACGGCGCCGTCTACGCCCCCGGCGAGGACCTCAACACCGGCACCGTTGTCGCTCACATCACCGACCTGAGCATCACGGCCTATACCGACACCAACCTCCCCGGCGGCGTCACCTACTACTACACCATCTTCGCCTACGACGGCGCCGACTTCACCTACACCAACACCGGCGATGCCCCCGGCCAGCCGGTGACCGTCTCGCTGGATCTGCCCACGGTCCTGACCGAGATCACCGACCTGGTCACCCTCGGCCAGACCATCGACACCGAAAGCGCGGCCACAGCCGTCCTCGGCCTGAACCTCCAGGATGCCGGCGGTGCCGCCCTGACCAGCCTGACCCTCCGCCTGCAGAGTGCGGCCGGCGCGCAGCCGACCGACCTCAACACCGTCCTCGCCGGCGGCGCCATGTCCGGCGTCGCCCTCTATCGGGACAACGGCTCGGTGACCGGCGCCTTCGACGCCAACGACACCCTGCTGCCTCTGGCCACCGCGCCGACCTGGACCGGCAGCGGCCCCTGGACCCTGGTCATGTACCTCGCCGCCGGCTACGTCGTCCCGACCGACGACATCGGCGCCGATGCCGGTGACGACGTCTTTGTCGTCGTGCGCACCTCCGGGCAGGCCTCGAATGGCGACAAGCTCCAGTTCTCGATCCCCTCGACCAACGGCATCATGTACAGCAACGGCCCGGCCTCCGTGGTCGGCGTGAGCACCGGCGAGCTGACGGTTACCATGCCCCTGCGACTGCGTGACCTCATCGGCGCCGCCGGCATCACGACCCAGGCCGCCGGCCCGACCGTCGGCATGGTCGGCTTCGACGTCGCCGATGGCATCGGCCAGTCCCAGACCATGAACTCGCTGATTGCCACCATCCAGAATGTCGGCGGCGACAGCGACGTGACCCCGATCGACTTCGCCACCTACTCGGCCCTGGATGCGGTCGGCGCCCTCAGCCTCTGGCGCGACGCCCGCTCGCCCTCGCCCTCGACCCTCGCCGCCAATCTCGACGCCTCGGCCCTGAACCTGACCCTCACCGACGGCACGGCCTACCCGAACGCCGGTATCGTCCTCATCGGCCGCGAGGCCATCGCCTACAGCGGCAAGGCCGGCAATGTCCTGACCATCCAGCGCGGCGCCTACGGCACCACCCCGGCCGCCCACCTCGCCGGAGAGAATGTCCAGCTCGCCTACACCGACCCGCTCAGCGCACCCCTGACGACCCTCGCCGTCGGCGCCGCCGCGGGCGACACCACCCTCTCCGTCACCGCCGCCGCCCGTCTCATCGACCCCGAGGGGCGCTTCATCGCCACGATCCGCATTGCTGATGAAATCATCGGCTATCGCGATATCAGCGGCACGAACCTGACCGGCTGCACCCGCGGCGCCGCCGGCAGCACCGCCGCCGCGCACGCCGTCGGTGCCGCCGTCGAGAACGCCACCACCGGCCTCCTCGCCGGTGCCATCACCCCGAGCAGCACCACCATCCGCATCCTCGGCCGGCCGTTCCAGCCGGCCAGCCCCGCCACCGAAGTCGCCCTCACCCTCGGCAGCGAGGTGATCACCTACACCGGCGCCACCGACCAGGGCGCCGGCATCTGGCAGCTCACCGGCGTCGTGCGCGGCGCCGACGGTACCGTCCCGGTCGCCCACGCCAATCAGGACCTCGTCATCTTCGGTCGTCCCGGCACCTTCGATGTCAGCGTCGACTCCTACGTCATCCTGGCGGCCCTGCCGACCCAGACGATGGTCCAGAACATCAACTTCCAGGACATGCCCCTGAGCGCCCGTCTGGATGACGTCGACGACTTCTTCCTCGGCGCCACCACCAGCGTCCTCATCGGCAATGGCGAGGACTTCCGCCTGCGCCTGGCGCCGCGCGAGGTGTTCTTCTCCAACAGCATTCTGACCGACAAGGCGATCACCACGGGCGTCGTCACCGTGACGACTTCGGCCTCGACCGTCGTCCTCAGCGACGTCGGCGGCACCCCGGGCGCGGCCCCCGGCGACACCCTGACCTTCACCTTCGAGCGCCCGGTCAACCCGGCCTCGATCACCGCCGCCCTCGTCCCCGGCAACACCAACAACGCCTTCGCTGCCGGGAGCGGCTCGATCACCGGTACCCTCGGCGGCCTGGTGGCCGAACTCGGCGCTTTCTCGGTACCCGGCACCATCACCGCCGCCGGCTGCACGATGGCCATGAGCAGTGACCAGCGCCGCATCATCATCACCCTCGGCACCCCCGCCTGGCCCTCGGGCAACTACGTCGAGCCCGGCGGCATCTTCACCCCCGATGCCAGCGTCCTCGATAACGGCGGCAACCCGTTCGGCGGCGTCTTCACCGTCACCGGCACCTTCGGCGTCCCGGACACCGACGGCGACGGCCTCCCGGATTGGTGGGAAGCCCTCTACC
>JAGVUW010000362.1 GCA_019136035.1 Verrucomicrobiota bacterium
GTGTCTCCAACCCAATCTCCGGCTCGGGGCGCCGGGCAGAACAAGGCGGAAGATCGCTCGCCACGGGTGCTGGAGGGCGAGTGTCCACAGACGCGAAGGCGTCCACGAGCCGCACCGGCGTCGACGGCGCCACCCCGCGATCATTCCCACGGGCCGGATCAACGGCGCCCGCGCACTGGAGCGAACACAGCGAACCGGCGGCCCTCAGCCGCGCAGGAGCCAGAGGCTGATGGCGCCGGCGGCCAGGCAGTAGGCGCCGAACCAGTGGAAGCGGGCGCTGGCGAAGACGCGCACCAGGAGGGCCAGGGCGGCGTAGCCGACCAGGGCCGAGGCCAGCAGGCCGAGCCCCAGCGCGGGCAGCGGCAGGACGGCGCGCGCCGAGGGCTCCAGGGCGTCCGGGAGGTGGAGCAGGGCGGCGCCGCCGAGGAGGGGCAGGACCATCAGGAACGACAGCTCGGCGGCGGCGGCCGGGTTGAGGCGCTGCCAGCGCGCCGCCACCAGAGTCGCACCGCTGCGGCTGATGCCCGGCAGGAGCGCCATGGCCTGCGCCAGGCCCATCACCAGGGCCGAGCGCGGCCGTGGCAGGGCCGTCCCACGCGGCGCCCAGCGGCTGCTCAGGAGCAGCAGCCCGGTGATGCAGAGCAGTACCGCCACCCGGCGCGGTTCGTCGAACTGGGCTTCGATGCGGTCGCCGCAGAGGGGATAGAGGATGAGCACCGGCACCGCCGCGACGAGGATATTAACGGCCAGGGACCAGGCGGCGGGCTCGCGGCGCAGGAGTCCGGCCGCCAGGGCCATCAGGCGCCGGCGGTAGTAGCAGGCGATCGAGAGGATCGAGCCGGTGTGCAGGGCGACCTCGAGGGTCGCGCCCGCCGGGGTCTGCACCCCGAGGAGCGCCTGTGCCAGGACCAGATGCCCGGAGCTGCTCACCGGCAGGAACTCGGTGAGGCCCTGCACCACACCCAGGAGGGCAATCTGCAGCGTCGTCGTCACGGTGTCTCGCCTTGCATCACGGGGGCGGGCGGCCGGGCGTCGCCGCCGTGCGGGTGGTGGTCTAGGGTCGTTCCCACTGACGGCTCGCCGACGACCGCCGCAGGGCCTCCATCAGGCGCTGGACCGCGATGCCATGGGCCAGGCCGGGCTCGGCCGGCCGGCCCGCGTCCACCGCCGCCATGAACTCGTAGAGGCACTGGATATGCGCCCGCATCCAGCCGATGCTGACCTTAGGCGCCGGGAAGCCGGCCGGCGCCGCGTAGCGCTGGCCGCAGTCGATGCGCGTCCAGCCGCGGAGACCGCCGAGGGGCTGGTCGGCGGCCGTGCCGTCGTAGTAGTCGAGGTGGTGGGGCGCCATGCTGTTGAAGCGCAGGGCGCCGCGGGTGCCGTGGAGGTCGATGCGTAGCTCGTCTTCGCTGCCGAGCGCCAGCTTGGTCGCCTCCAGGGTGCCGATGGCGCCGCTACGGGTGCGCGCCAGGGCGACGACGCTGTCCTCGGCGTCGACGGCGCGCTGTTGCGACGGGTCGGCGACATCCGGGCGGCTCGGGTAGGCGACCTTGCTCACGGCGCTGACTTCGGTCAGATCGCCGGCCAGCCAGACGGCGAGGTCGAGGGCGTGCGAGGCGAGGTCGGCGATGACACCCCCGCCGGCCGCCGCGGAGAGCTTCCACTTCAGCGGCGCCGTCGGCGAGACGTTGCTGGCGTGCAGGAAGCAGACCCTGAACTGCAGGAGGTCGCCGAGGCGGCCCTCGTCGACGATCTGGCGGGCTCGCAGTGCCGACGGGAAGAAGCGGTTCTGGAAGGTCATCTGCGCGGTGCCGCGGTAGGCCGGCAGGGCCGCCTCGATGCGGCGGGCCTCCGCCAGGGTCGCAGTCAGGGGCTTGTCGCAGTAGATCGCCTTCTGCCGCGCCATCGCCGCCAGGAGCGCCTCGACATGGCAGTGGTTCGGCGTGCAGATGTGCACGACGTCGATGGACGGGTCGTCCAGGATGTCGCGCGGGTCGGTGCTGCCGATAACGCCCTCGCCCAGGAACGCCGCCGCGGCCGCCGCCGTGTCGGGACGGCTCGTGCAGACCCGCGCGATGCGCGTGCGGAAGGGCAGTCCCGCGAAGTGGTAGGGCAGGGCGGTATGCGCGAAGGCGTGGACCTTCCCGATGAACCCGAAGCCGAGGATGCCGACGCTGTAAGTCTTCACGGTCCTCACACCGCCTCGGTGGTGCCGTTGGCCTGGCTGCGCAGGGCGGCGGTGAAGAGGCGGTGCGTGGCGGCGACCTCAGCCGGGGTGACGCAGGCCGCGAAGCGGCTCAGGGGCTTGCCGTGGTGCAGTTCGTAGAGGAAGGCGGCCCACATCTGCTGGACGCAGTCGGTGAAGCCGAACTCGAAGATGCCGCCGGTGATGCCCTTGAAGGCGGCCTCCCAGCCCATGTCGATCTGCTGCCAG
>JAGVUW010000419.1 GCA_019136035.1 Verrucomicrobiota bacterium
GGTCGCGCTCGGCTCGCACGACCTACTTGCCGTTCGGCGCGGGCGGCGCCTCTGCTGCGGCAGCGGCATCGCGTTGCTGCAGGGTGGCGAGGGCCGCCTCGGCGGCCTGGCACTCGGCAGCGCGGCGGCTGCCGGCGACGGCGGTGGCCAGGGCCTCGCCCTGGAAGACTACCGCCACCTCGAACCGCGGCTCGTGGTCGGGTCCGTGGACCTTGAGGAGGTCGTAGCGCGGCACGCTGTGGTAGTGCTCCTGGGTGTATTCCTGGAGGGCGCCTTTGGGGTTCTCGGAGGCGAGCAGGGCGCGCACGTCGGCCAGGGCCGGCGCGACCAGCCGGCGCACCAGGGCCATGGCCGGCTCGAGGCCGCCGTCGAGGTAGATCGCGCCGAGGACGGCCTCGAAGGCGTCGGCGAGAGTCGACGGGCGTTGGGCGCCGCCGTGGCGCTGTTCGCCCTTGCCGAGGAGGATGCTCTCGCCGAGGCCGAGCGCGCTGCCGAAGCCGGCCAGGGTCGACTCCTTGGTCAGGGCCGAGCGGATGCGGGTGAGGGTACCCTCGTCCTCATCCGGGAAGACCTCGAAGAGCAGGACGCTGCTGGCCAGTTGCAGGACGGCATCCCCGAGGAACTCGAGGCGCTGGTTGTGGGCCTCGGCGCGCTCGTGTTCGGCGAGCCAGGACGGGTGCGTCAAGGCCTGCTCCAGCAACGTCGGCTGCTGGAAGTGATACTCGAGGCCCGCTTCGATGTCCGCCGATGCCACTGCCATGAGATCCGAATGCCGCCATGGCGGCACCGCCCAACGGCGCCTCCTGCCGCGACGACGTCGGAAAGACCGGACCGGGTCCAGGCACAGGAGGACGCCGTGCGGTCGGGGCCGCACGTTGCAAGGTCGCTGGTTGTACGGTACAGTACACCCTTTGAGTTGATGAGTCCAAAGCCGAACGGCCAGACCGGGGCGCCTCCTGACCCGCGGGTCCGGTCGGCCCTGCAACCGATGGAGATGAGAAGGCTATGTACGAGGCAGGCGATCTGCGCAAAGGACTGAAGATCGAGATCGACGGCGAGCCGTATGTCATCAGCGATTTCGATTTCTGCAAGCCGGGCAAGGGCCAGGCCCTGTACCGCTGCAAGCTGAAGAGCATGATCTCCGGGTCGACGATGGAGAAGACCTTCCGGTCGGCCGACCGCATCGACCAGCCGAGCCTGGAAGAGCGCGAGCTGCACTACTCCTACGACGACGGCACCGCCTTCATCTTCAGCGACCCCGAGAGCTACGAGGAAGTGCGCGTGCCGCCGGAGATCATCGGCAACAACAAGTACTTCCTCGACGACAACATGTCGTGCCAGATCCTGTTCTTCCGCGACAAGCCGATCGAGGTGACGCTGCCCTACTTCGTTGAGAAGGTCATCGTCGACACCGAGCCCGGGGCGCGCGGCGACACCGCGACCAACGTCACCAAGCCGGCCAAGGTCGACAACGGCTACGAGATTCGCGTGCCGCTGTTTGTGAATCAGGGCGACCTGGTGCGCATCGACACGCGCACCGGGCAGTACGCCGAGCGTGTGAAGAAGTCTTCCTGAGGCCTTGGCGGCCGAGGGTTGTTTCAGGGCGGAGGGCGGTCCGGCGTCAGGCCGGCGCGGTCCTCCGCCCGTATGGTTTTCGGGGGAGATGATGGCGTGATGCCGCAGGAGGTACGCTTGATGGAGCCGTCGTCGCAGATCGCCGCGGCCGAGCGTCAGCGCCTGGCGGCGCGGCGGCCGGTCCTGGCGTTGCGGGCGCGGGCTATGGCCGCGCTGCATCGGTTCTTCCAGGCACGCGACTTCCTTCATGTCGAGACCCCGGTCCGCCTCAGCGCCCCGGCACTCGAGGACTACATCGACGCGGAGGCCTCCGGCGAGGCCTGGCTGCGAACCTCGCCCGAGCTGCACATGAAGCGCCTCCTGGCCGCCGGCTACGAGCGCCTCTACCAGGTCGGGCCCTGCTTCCGACACGGCGAACGCGGCCAGCGCCACCAGCCCGAGTTCGCCATGCTCGAGTGGTACCGCCTGCAGGCCGACTGGCGTGACATCCTGCGCGACACCGTCGCCCTGCTCCGCGAGGTCACCCGCGAGGTCACCGGCGGCTCGCTGTGCCGGGTCCGGGGGATGGCCATCGACGTCGACGCGCCCTGGGCCGAGATCACGGTCGACGAGGCCTTCGCGCGCTATGCTGACATCAGCCTCGACGCGGCCCTGTCGGCGGGGCGTTTTGAGGAGGTCCTGGTGGCGCAGGTGGAGCCCCGTCTGGGCCTGGGCGTGCCGACGGTCCTGTCGGAGTATCCCCTGGCCTGCAGCGGTCTGAGCCGTCCGATACCCGGCCGGCCGGACCGCGTCGAGCGCTGGGAGCTCTACCTCGCCGGCATGGAGCTCGGGAACGCCTGCAGCGAGCTGGTCGACGCCGCGCCGAGGGCCGCGCCGTCTACCCCCTCGACGACGCCTTCCTCGGCGCCCTCGACCTCGGCATGCCGCCGGCCGCCGGCATCGCCATCGGCCTGGACCGCCTGGTCATGGCCCTGGCCGGCGCCGCGAGCATCGACGAGGTCATCGCCTTCCCGGTTTGAGCCCGGCCGCGGCGGTCCCGCCTGGAGGATCTCACTGCAGAGGACGCAGAGGTGGGGATGGTGAGGGGATGCCCCGACGCGATCGTCCGGTTCATCCAGCAACTGCGTACTTCACCTGAGGACGGGGGAACGCCCATCTGGCCTGTTTTGGTTCTCCCCACGGGCAGGTCTCGACGAGGGCGTGGTCGGGCGGCTGCCCCTATCCCAACGGGATTGCGTCCTCCAGCCCAGGGTTGCGGCCATGCCGCAACCCTGGGCTATGAGACGCAGCCCCCTTGGGGCATACGGAGTCAGTTCCCGTCTAT
>JAGVUW010000111.1 GCA_019136035.1 Verrucomicrobiota bacterium
GTCGCCCAGGGTCACCGTGACCCCGGTGGCGGCGGTGACACCGTCGGAGTACATGAGGCCCGAGGCCGTCACAATCTGGAAAATGCCGCCGAGCCACTGATTGCCGCGGAAGTTCCAGTACGTGCCTGCGTCGGGCGCGGCGGCGGTCCCGGTGTACACCGGGCGCCCCGGGGTGTTGCTGGCGTCGGTGGTTTCGGCGAACTGCACGTTGATGGACGCCGCCTGGATCGCACCCGCCACGCCCAGCCAGACGATTCCGACTGCGATGCCGACTGCTCCCTTGCCTCTCATGATGACACCTCCCTGGATTCGCCCGCTGTGGACCTTGCGCCTCCTGCCCTGCGCGCCACGTTGCACAAATCAGCGCCCATGGTGTAGGCTATCTGCGATCATTATAAGAAGACTCCACCTGCGCTGCAATGCACAGAACGCCACACATCATGCACACGGCACCGAGCGACACCTGCCGCCTGGTCGAGGCCGGATCGTACCACGCGAGCCGCGGGAAGGACTACCCGCGCCACGAACACCCCTTCTGGGAGGTGCTCTGCTTCGACGAGGGACAGATCGAGCTGACGACGCCGGAACAGTCCTGCACGGTCGATCCCGGCACCGTGCTCACCATCCCGCCGCACACGCCGCACTTTGAGCGAGCCTGCACCGCCTACCGGGACTACTACATCCAGCTGGAGGCTCCGCCCGGCATGCCCTGGCCCTTCCTCTGCCATGACACCCTGGCCCGCGCCTTCGGGCACCTCTGCGCCGCCCTCGCCAGGGAGTGGCAGGGGGACGCGCCGGACCGCGACGAGATGCTGGCTCTGATGGTCCGCCAGCTCGATATCCAGTTGCGCCGCAGCGCGGGCCGGCGGCGGCCCTCTGCCGCCGAGCAACTGGTGGCGCGGGCCGAGATGCTCCTGGAGAAAGGCGCGGACCAGCCGGTGCGGATCCGGGACCTGGCCGGCCAGCTGGCGGTGTCCGTGTCGGCCCTGCGCCTGCATTTCCACCGGGTCCGCCCGTATGGCCCGCTGGAGTTCCTGCACCGGGTCCGAGCCCAGCGCGCACGGGCGCTTCTCCTCGACACCAATCTGAAGCTGGAGGCCGTGGCCGCCCATTGCGGGTACCACTCCGCCAGCCATCTGAGCCGGCATGTCCGCCGCGCCTTTGGCAAGGCGCCCGGCGCGCTGCGCCGCGAAGCGCGGTAGAGGCGCGGCGCATGCGTGGACGCCCCCGCCGCAAGCCGGAAGGGCCGTACCGGGGCGGGCGTTGCGCTGCTGGCGTCCGTGCGTCAGCGCCCGTGCCGCGGCGGCGCTACGACAGCACGTCGCCGAAGAGGGAGTGCGCCGTCGCGCGGGTGATGCGGACCTGGACGAAGGCGCCGGGCGCGATGCCGGGGGGCGGGGCGAAGATGACCACCTTGCTGGTCGTCGTGCGCCCGCTCCAGCGGCTGGCGTTGCGCGCGCTCGGGCCCTCGGCCAAGACCTCGACCTCGCGCCCCACCCAGACCTGGTTCCGGACCAGGACGCGCGCCTCGAGCTCTTTGAGCAGCAGGTCGAGCCGCGCCTCCTTCACCGCCTGCGGCACGTCGTCGGCCAGCCGCGCCGCCGGCGTGCCCGGGCGCGGCGAGTAGCGGAAGATGTAGGCCATGTCGAAGCCAACCTCCGCCATGAGCCGGCGGGTCTCCTCGAACTCCGCGTCGGTCTCGCCGGGGAAGCCGACGATCACGTCGGTCGAGAAGGTGGCGCCGGGGCGGGCCGCGCGCAGCGCCGCGATGCAGGCCCGGTACTCCGCCGCCGTGTAGCCACGGTGCATCCGCTCCAGGATGCGGTCGGCCCCGGACTGGACCGGGACGTGGAACGAGTCGCACACCTTCGGCAGCTCGGCCACGGCCTGGACGAAGGCGCGGTTCATGAAGCGCGGGTGCGGCGACGTGAAGCGGATGCGCCGGATGCCCTCGACCGCGCTGACGGCGCGCAGCAGGTCGGCGAAGGGGGAGGCGTCGCGGTCGCAGGCGCCGGCACGGCGCGCCTCGGCCACGCCGTAGGCGGTGATGTTCTGGCCGAGCAGCATGAGTTCCTTCGCGCCCTGAGCGGCCAGCGTCTGCGCCTCGGCCACGATGTCGGAGATCGGGCGGCTGGCCTCGCGGCCGCGCACGCTCGGCACGATGCAGTAGCTGCAGCCCTGGTTGCAGCCGCGCATGACGGCGACGTAACAGGCGAACTGGCCCGGCCGGTGGCGGCAGAGGAACTCCATGCCCGCCTCGTCGCCGGGGCCCGTGGCGACCTGGCCGCGGCGCCCGGCCAGGGTGGCCTGCAGGATGTCGGGCAGTCGGTGGGCCTGCTGCGTGCCGATGACAAAGTCGACGTGCGGCAGGCGCGCCAGGATGTCGTGCCCGAGGCGCTCGGCCATGCAGCCGAAGACGCCGATGACCAGGT
>JAGVUW010000083.1 GCA_019136035.1 Verrucomicrobiota bacterium
CGGACGGTGCTGCTGCCGGCGGCGGACGCGGGCTGTCCGATGGCGGACATGATCACCGGCGAGCAGCTTCGGCGGATGAAGGCCGAGCATCCGGGGGCGCCGGTGGTCTGTTATGTGAACACGACAGCGGAGGTGAAGGCCGAGAGCACGATCTGCTGCACCTCCTCGAACGCGGTGAAGGTAGTGCAGTCGTTGGGGCCGGTGCCGGAGGTCCTCTTTGTTCCCGACCGCTACCTGGGGCGTTTTGTCGAGCGCCAGCTCGGCCGGCCGCTGATCTGCTGGGACGGCTTCTGTCCGACCCACGCCATGCTGACCAAGGAGACCATTCAGCGGGTGCGTTCCGAGCATCCCGATGCCGAGCTGATGGTGCATCCGGAGTGTCGTCCGGAGGTCCAGGACCTGGCCGACCATGTTCTCTCGACCGGCCAGATGTGCGACCTGGTGAAGACGAGTCCCTGCCGGAAGTACCTGATCGGCACCGAGGTCGGTATCCTGCATACCTTGAAGAAGCTGGCGCCGGACCGCGAGTTCATCCATGTGACGCCCTTCCTGCGCTGTCCGAACATGAAGAAGATCACCTTGGAGAAGATCGTGCGTTCGTTGGAGACGCTGGAGCCGCGGGTGACGGTTGAGGAGTCGGTGGCCGCGGGGGCGCGTCGGGCCATCGAGGGTATGCTGGCGGTGACGGCGCAGGGCAGGGCTGTTTGAAAGTCCGGTTCTGGCACCCCTTCAGGGTGCGTGGGTTGTGGGTTCGCGTCTCCGGGGGTCGGGCTCTCGCCCGACCCCCGGCTACGATCTGGCACCCCTTCAGGGTGACCAGGTGAGCGCTGACGCGATCTTCGATCAGCCCTGGGCGCAGGGCGCGGCCCGTTGACTTCGGTGCGGCGGCCGGTAGACTAGTCACGGCGGCGGGGCGCGTGGCCATGGGACTGCCCGGCACCGTCCGCCGCCTGAGCCGAGCGCCTGCGAGGAGGTCGTCACGCCTATGGCTACTGAGCTGGACCGCGGTCGTCTGGCGGGCATCTGGTCTGCCACTCCGACGCCACTGCTGGAGGACGACTCGCTCGACCTCGACAGCATTCCGCGTCTGGTCGAGCACCACCTGCGCCTGGGGGTACGCGGGCTCTTCCTGGGCGGTACCTGCGGCGAGGGCGCCTGGCTGCGCCGACAGGACCTGCGCCGCTTTGTGCGGGAGACCGCCCGTGCCAGCGCCGGCCGGCTGCTCCTGGCGGTGCAGATCACCGACAACTCGGCCGGGCGCATGCTCGACAACGCCTTCGAGGCCGCCGAGGACGGCGCTGACCTCGCCGTCATCGCGCCGCCGTATTTCCTGCTCCATGCCACCGACACGACCGTGCGCGATCTCTACCTGCAGGCGGTACGCGGCTGCCCCCTTCCCGTCGGCATCTACGACCGCGGCAAGGCCGGCAGCGTCGCGGTCAGCGCGGCGGTCCTCGAGGACATCTATGCCGAACCGGCGGTGGTGCTGGTCAAGGACAGCTCGTGCGACCCCTCGCGGCGCGACCTGGCCCTGCGCGCCCGCGCCGCGCGGCCGGCGCTGCGGCTGCTGACCGGCAATGAGTTCGACCTGGTCAGCTACCGCCGTGCCGGCTACGACGGCGCCCTCCTCGGCGGCGGCATTTTCAACGGCTTCCTGGCCGGGCAGATCCTGGCGGCCTGCGACCGGGGCCGCGTCGACGAGGCCGAGGCCCTGCAGACGCGCATGAATGAGCTCATGTGGGACGTCTACGGCGGTCGCGACATCGCCTGCTGGCTCACCGGCCTGAAGGAGCTCCTGGTGCGCCTGGACATCTTCAGCAGCAACCGTAATCTGCTGCGCTACCCGCTCACCGCCGAGTGCTCGCAGGCCATCGACCGGGCCTGTGAGCGCGAACGGGCGATCCTGCTGCCCTGAGCGCCCCCCGGGAGGCATGACCATGGCCCGCGAGATCATGGAACGGCGCGCCGCCGAGAATACCTACCTCCACAAGGACTTCCACGGCGCCCTCAACCACGGCATGATCTACCTGCAGCGCCACTTCGGCGACGAGGCCGTGCGCGAGTGGCTCCGTGACTTCACCCGGCAGTGGCACGCGCCCCTGCGCCAGCGCCTCGCCGCCGGCGACCTCGACGCCCTGCGGCGGCACCTCGAGGACCTGCATCGCAGCGAGGGCGTCGCCATCACCTGCGAGAAGACCCCCGACGCGCTTCTGGTGCGGGTGCCGGCCTGCCCGGCGGTGAGCACTCTGCGCCAGCGCGGCGAGGCCATCTGCGACCTGTTCGTCGAGACGACGCGGACCGTCAACGAGGCCCTCTGCGAGGGGACGCCCTTCCAGGCCGAGCTCCTGGCCTACGACCCGGCCACCGGCGCCAGCCTGCAGCGCTTCAGCCGGAGGACGCCATGATCGGCTGCA